>CAXBFV010000049.1:0-6963 GCA_963974985.1 uncultured Gammaproteobacteria bacterium
TACTATCTTGACTGAAAAAAAACAATCAGGAGTTAAATGATGACTCAAGAAACAAAAGTAAGAGCTTTGCTGGGAAAAGTTACCAGTAATAAAATGGATAAAACTATTACGGTTTTAGTTGAGCGTAAAGAGAAGCATCCTGTTTATGGTAAAGTTGTTAAAAAATCTACCAAGTATCATGTCCATGATGAAAAAAATGAGTGTGGTGAGGGTGATACGGTAACGATTACAGAAACAAAACCCTATTCAAAAACTAAGAAATGGTGTTTGGTTTCAATAGTTAGTAAAGCGAAATAGTTGCTTTTTTAAAAAAGGTTGATATAATTTGGCCTCTTTTGCATCGCGCTAGATATTTTTAAATGGAGTGAATTGAAATGATTCAAATGCAAACTGAACTTGAGGTTGCTGATAACAGTGGCGCTCGCAGAGTTGAGTGTATTAAAGTTTTGGGTGGTTCTCACAGAAGGTATGCCTTTGTGGGTGATGTCATTAAGGTTACTGTAAAAGAGGCTATCCCAAGAGGCCGTGTTAAGAAAGGGACTGTGCATGACGCTGTCGTGGTTAGGACGAAGCACGGGGTTCGTCGTCGCGATGGCTCTAAAATTCGTTTTGACAGCAACGCGGTGGTTTTGCTGAATGCAAATAAGCAGCCAGTTGGTACACGTATTTTTGGTCCGGTGACTCGGGAGCTAAGAACTGAGAAGTTTATGAAGATTGTCTCGCTTGCACCTGAAGTCCTGTAACGGAGTAATAAGAATGAATAAATTAAAGAAAGGTGATGAGGTTATTGTTATCGCTGGTAAAAACAAAGGAATGAAAGGTTCAGTTCTTCGTATTTTAACTGCAAATGATAGGGTTCTTGTTGAGGGTGTGAATTTCATTAAAAAGCATGTAAAGCCTAACCCGCAAAAAGGGGTTGAGGGTGGCATCGTTGAGAAAGAAGCGCCTTTGCATATATCTAATGTAGCGGTATATAATCCTGTAACAGGAAAAGCTGACAGAGTGGGTTTTAGAGCTCTGGAAGATGGTAAAAAGGTTCGCTATTTTAAATCAAATAGTGAATTAGTTGATGTTTAAGTGAGATGATGATGGCAAGGTTAAAAACTTTATATAATAAAGAAGTTGCTCCTAAGTTATTAAAAGACTTAGGCTGCAAAAATATGATGGAAGTTCCTCGTATTGAGAAAATTACTTTAAATATGGGGGTGGGTGAAGCTTCTAAAGATAAAAAAGTAATGGAATTTGCTTTACGAGATATGCAAGCAATTGCAGGTCAAAAGCCAATTGTAACATTAAGTAAAAAATCTATTGCGGGTTTTAAAATCCGTGATGATTGGCCTATTGGGTGTAAAGTAACATTACGTGGCGAAAGGATGTATGAGTTTTTGGATCGTTTGGTTTCAATTGCTATTCCTCGTATTCGTGATTTTAGAGGGTTAAATGCTAAATCTTTTGATGGAAGAGGGAATTATAGCCTAGGTATTAAAGAGCAAATCTCTTTTGCTGAAATTGATTATGATAAAATTGATAAAATCAGAGGCTTGGATATTACAATCACAACTTCTGCAAAAACTGATGATGAAGCAAGAGCATTGTTGCAGTCATTTAGTTTCCCATTGAAATCATAAGGAGAATAAAGAAATGGCTAAAGTTTCTATGGTTCAGCGTGAAAAGAAAAGAGAAAAGCTTGTTGGTAAATTTGCCCATAAGCGTGCAGAGTTAAAAGCGATCATTTCAAGTCTTAAGTCTACTGATGATGAAAAGTGGGATGCGCAAATTAAACTTCAAAAGCTGCCTGTGAACTCTTCGCGTATTCGTGGACGTAATCGCTGTGCTGTAACAGGTAGACCTCATGGGGTTTATAGTAAATTTGGTTTATGTCGCCATAAAGTTCGTGAACATGCGATGCTTGGTGATATTCCTGGTTTGAAAAAAGCCAGTTGGTAATAGAGGTAATTTATTATGAGTATGCAAGATCCTATTTCAGATATGCTTACAAGAATTAGAAATGGCCAGGCAGCAAATAAAAAAGCTGTCGCTATGCCCCTTTCAAAGCAAAAGAAAGCAATTGCTAAATTGTTAGAAAGTGAAGGTTATATTTCAGGATTTAATGTTTCTGAAGAGAGTAATGGTACGTTAGAAGTCACGCTGAAGTACCACCAAGAGAAGCCAGTCATTGAGTTTATTAAGCGTGTTAGCCGTCCAGGTCTTCGTGTTTATAAAGCTTCTGATGAACTTCCAAAAGTTCATGGTGGTTTAGGTGTGGCTGTGATTTCAACATCAAAAGGGCTAATGAGTGATCGCCAAGCGCGAACTCAAGGCTTTGGTGGTGAAATTTTGTGTTACGTAGCTTAGGTAATAACAGGAGACTATAATGTCAAGAATTGCAAAAAAGCCTGTATTAATTCCTGCTGGCGTAAGTGTTGAATCAAAAAAGAATGCAATTACTATTAAAGGAACAAAAGGTACTTTAACTCGTGAGATTAATTCTTTAGTTTCTTTAAATGTCGCCGACAATGAAGTTTCGGTTACCGCAAACAATGCAACGAAATCTGCTGTGGCTCAATCAGGCACAGCTCGTTCATTGATTAACAATATGGTAATTGGTGTTTCTGAAGGGTTTGAAAGAAAGTTAACACTTGTGGGCGTTGGATATAGAGCAAAGGTTCAAGGTAAGGTAATTAATCTTACCTTGGGTTTTTCTCACCCGGTTAATCATGAGCTTCCTGAAGGTGTGACAGCCGAAACACCTACACAAACTGAAATCATACTTAAAAGTATTGATAAGCAATTAGTAGGTCAAGTTGCAGCTGAGATCAGAGCATATAGATCTCCTGAGCCTTATAAAGGTAAAGGGGTGAGATACTCAGATGAAAGAGTTGTTACAAAAGAAGCCAAGAAAAAATAAGTAGGTTGAACAATGGATAAGAAAATTTCTCGACTTCGCCGTGCGAAGAAAACAAGAATTAAAATGCGTGAATCAGATAAAGTTCGCTTATGTATAAACAAGACGCCTAAGCATATATATGCCCAGGTTATTTCTGGTGACGGTGCGACGGTAATTGTTTCTGCTTCAACAGTGGAAGATGCAGTTAAAAAAGAATGCGCCTATACCGGAAATGTTGTTTCTTCTGCTGTCGTGGGCAAATTTGTTGCTCAAAGAGCATTAGAGAAAGGTGCTAAAGGTGTTGCATTTGATCGTTCTGGTTTTAGGTATCATGGACGTGTGAAAGCGCTTGCTGAAGCGGCAAGAGAAAATGGTTTAGAGTTTTAAAAGGCGTTTAGATTATGAGTAAAGAAACACAAAAAGGTGATGGCCTTATTGAAAAGCTTGTTAGTGTAAAAAGACATGCTAAGACAGTAAAAGGCGGACGTATTATGAGCTTTGCAGCACTTACAGTTGTAGGTGATGGAAGTGGTCGTATTGGTGTTGGAAGAGGTAAATCTCGCGAGGTGCCTGTTGCTATTCAAAAAGCGATGGAAAATGCCCGTCGTAATATGGTTTCTGTTAGCTTAAATGGTGATACGCTTTGGTATTCGACAGCTGCAAATCATGGCGCTTCAAAAGTATTTATGAAGCCTGCTTCTCAAGGTACGGGAATTATTGCCGGTGGTGCGATGCGTTCTGTATTTGAAGTTGTTGGTATTCAAAATGTTCTTGCTAAAACATACGGGTCTACAAACCCAGTCAATGTTGTAAGAGCAACCATTAATGGTCTTGCTAAAATTAGCTCTCCTGAAGAGTTTGCAGAAAAGCGTGGCAAAACAGTAGAAGAGATTCAGGGGTAATAACGTGGCTAAGAAAGAGACAATAAAAGTAACACTAGTTAAAAGTCTTAATGGTCGATTAAAAAACCATAAAGCGTGCGCGCGTGGACTGGGATTACGTAAAATTAATCACACTGTAGAAGTTGAGGACACGCCTTGTACTAGAGGAATGGCCAACAAGATTTCATACATGGTAAAGGTTGAGGGTTAAGATCATGAGATTAAATACACTTTCTCCGGCTGCAGGTTCTAAACCATCAGCTAAAAGAGTTGGACGAGGTATTGGTTCAGGCCTAGGAAAAACTTGTGGCAAAGGTCATAAAGGACAAAAAGCACGTTCTGGTGGCTACCATAAAGTTGGTTTTGAAGGTGGTCAGATGCCACTTCAGCGTAGACTTCCTAAGTTTGGTTTCACCTCTAGAAAGTCTAGATTTGTTGCCGAAATCAGATTGGAAGAGTTAAATACTTTAGCAGTTGAAATGGTTGATTTAGATGTTTTAAAGCAAGCGGGCTTGATTCGTAAAGATATCAAAGAAGCGAGAGTTGTTTTAAAAGGCGAGTTATCTAAAGCGATTACTGTAAATGGTTTGCATTGCTCTAAAGGTGCGCAAGCTGCAATTGAAGCTGCTGGTGGTAAAGTAGAGTAAATATTATGGCAAATAATAGCACATCTAAAAAAGGCGGTGGTCTTGCTGAGTTGAGATCCCGCCTTCTTTTTGTACTCTTAGGAATTGTTGTTTTTAGATTGGGGTCATACATCCCTGTTCCTGGAATTGATACCGCTAAGATTGCACAATTTTTTCATAGCCAAGAAAACACTATTTTGAGCATGTTCAATATGTTTTCGGGTGGTGCGTTGTCTCGTGTGACAATATTTGCTCTAGGTGTAATGCCTTATATTTCGGCCTCTATTATTTTTCAATTGATGACCTCTGTTTCTCCAACGTTGGAAGAATTGAAAAAAGAAGGCGAGTCAGGGCAAAGAAAAATCACACAGTATACGCGTTACGCAACTTTTGTATTGGCTTTATTTCAATCTATAGGGATTGCAAAATACTTAGTGTCCCAAGGTTTGGTTTTACCTGGCATGCCGCTTCTTACATTCTATGTTGCTGCAGCGGTAAGTTTAACAACAGGTGCTATGTTGCTGATGTGGATTGGTGAGCAGATGACAGAAAGAGGTGTTGGTAATGGGATATCAATGATTATCTTCTCTGGTATTGTGGCTGGTCTTCCAAGCGCAATTTCTCATACTTTAGAGCAGGCAAGAAATGGAAATATTAGTTTAATTGTACTTTTATTTATCGTTGTTGTAGTGCTTGCGGTGACCGCTTTTGTTATTTTTATGGAAAGGGCGCAGCGTCGTATCACTGTGAATTATGCTAAAAGACAACAAGGCCGTAAAATGTATGCGCCTCAGACAAGTCATTTACCCTTAAAAATTAATATGGCAGGCGTTATCCCACCAATTTTTGCCTCCTCTATTATGTTATTTCCTGCTACGATTGCACAGTGGTTTGGCTCAGCTTCAGGGAGTATGAGTTGGTTGAGCGAAGTCGGACTAGCTTTGGCACCTGGGCAGCCGCTTTATATTATTGTATTTGCTGTAGCGGTTATATTCTTTTGTTTTTTTTATACGGCATTAGTATTTAACCCTAAAGATACGGCAGACAATTTAAAAAAATCTGGCGCCTTTATTCCTGGAATTAGACCGGGAGAGCAAACTGCTAAATTTATTGATGGCGTGATGAGTCGTTTGACTCTTATTGGTGCAATATACATTACTGCTGTTTGTTTATTACCAATGTTTTTAATGCAGTGGTGGAATGTTCCCTTTTACTTTGGAGGAACTTCATTATTGATTGTTGTAGTCGTCATTATGGACTTCATGTCGCAAGTTCAGTCTCATATGATGTCTACACGTTATGATTCAATGCTTAAAAAAGCAAATTTAAATAACTACAATAGATAACTATAATATTAACAAGAGGACGCAATAAAAATGAAAGTAAGAGCATCTGTCAAAAAAATGTGCAGAAATTGTAAAGTAATTAAAAGAAATCGTGTTGTGCGTGTTATCTGTACAGATCCTAGGCATAAACAGCGCCAAGGATAATTCTTCACAAATACCTTGATTTTTATTATGAATCAAGATATCTTTAAACGCCTTATAATTTGGGCAATAAATAAGCTATAAACTTTAGGAGTAAATATGGCTCGTATAGCTGGTATAAACGTACCTGATCACAAACATGCGGATGTCGCTTTAACAGCAATATATGGAGTAGGTAGAAATACTGCTCGTGATATATGTTCAAAAATTGGCATTAGTGCAACAACAAAAATTAAAGATTTAACAGAAGAACAAGTAGAATCTTTACGCCAAGAAGTTCAGAAGTATACGGTTGAGGGTGACCTCCGTCGTGAAGTTTCAATGAACATTAAGCGCTTAATTGATTTGGGTACTTATCGTGGTAGGCGTCATCGTAGAAACTTGCCTGTTAGAGGGCAAAGAACCAAAACGAATGCACGTACATGTAAAGGTCCAAGAAAACCTATTAGACAATAATTACAATTCTAAAAACTAAATAGTGGGAAAGAACGATGGCAAAAGCTGTTAAATCAACAAAAAAGAAAATAAAAAGGAGTGTGATAGATGCTATTGCGCATATACATGCTTCTTTTAATAATACAATTATAACAATTACTGATCGCCAAGGTAATGCTTTGTCTTGGGCTACTTCTGGTGGAAGTGGTTTTAGGGGTTCGCGTAAAAGCACGCCCTTTGCAGCACAGATTGCTTCAGAAAAGGCAGCAGATGCGGCAGCGGAGTATGGTGTAAAAAATGTTGATGTTTTAGTAAAAGGCCCTGGGCCTGGTCGTGAATCTGCAGTAAGAGCTTTAAATTCTAAAGGGTTTAAAGTAACCAGTATTACTGATGTGACGCCGCTTCCTCATAATGGATGTCGCCCAGCTAAAAAACGTCGTGTTTAATTAAAATTTAGGTATATAAAAATGGCAAGATATCTTGGACCAACTTGTAAACTTTCTAGAAGGGAAGGAACAGATCTTCATTTAAAAAGTGGCGTAAGAGCTATTGAAGACAAATGTAAAATTGACATGATTCCTGGTCAGCACGGCGCGCGTCGTTCGCGTTTGACTGATTACGGTGTTCAATTACGTGAAAAACAAAAA
>CAXBFV010000050.1:0-6962 GCA_963974985.1 uncultured Gammaproteobacteria bacterium
CTTGCCCAGAACAAATAGAGACAGCCATTCGTAATTTAGGATTGGGGGGTGTATTGCTCTCTAATCCTTGTAACCCCACGGGTCGAATCTTAAATCAGAGTGAATTAAATGAATTGGTTAATGTCTCAAAAAAATTAGACAGTGCACTTATTGTTGATGAGTTTTACTCTCACTATTTGTATGGTGAGGGTGAAGAGGTGAGACAGCTTAGTGCTGCAGCTTCAGTTGCAGATGTCAATGAAGATGAAGTAGTCATTATTGATGGATTAACCAAGAATTGGCGTTACCCGGGCCTTCGTATTTCTTGGACCTTAGCACCTAAATCAGTGATTGATTGTATAGCTTCGGCAGGCTCATTTTTAGATGGTGGTGCGCCACACGCAATTCAAAAAGCGGCAGTTCCTTTATTGGCGCCTGAAAAAGCCAAGCAAGAAGCTTATGCGATTCAAAAAACTTTTGTAGAAAAAAGAAACTATATGGTTTCTAAACTGCGTGAAATTGGTTTTGACTTACCTGTTTCACCTGATGGAGGCTTTTACTGCTTTCCATCCTTAGAAAAATTACCAGAACCTCTAAGAGATGGCATGGCACTTTTTAATGCCTTACTCAAAGAAAAAGTAATTTGTGTCCCAGGAGAGTTCTTTGATGTGAATCCAGGGCATCGTCGGAAGCACGTGCATTCTCGTTTAAAAGGTTATATGCGTTTTAGTTATGGTCCACCTATTGAAGAACTTGAGATGGGAATGAATCGTCTGGCTGAGTTGGTTAAAACTTACCGTTAGTTTGTGTGATAAACAAAGATAATGCATAAATTTCTTTAAATTCATCAAGTTCAAATAATTGTCACATTTACATTCAAGAAATAATTAAGAAACACCAATGCTTTAGAGTTTAGTCATTGTAAAAACACGGAAATTCCGTATTTAGAATAACTAGCCATTGGAGAGCACCATGGGTGAAGCGTTTAAGAGTATCTTACATAATCCAATTTGCCTATTAATTTTAGGAGTAGGTGGATTTTGGTTGGCGATTAATGTCATTAAGAAAATTTATAAAAAGTTTTTAATGAACTCCAAAAAGCTTAAAAAGCTTGGAAAAGGGATTAAAGATTTTTTCATGCCTAATAAAGGCGTTCGCTCTTTTCGAGACTTTAAGCATCATCTTCCTTATCGGTTACGTCGAAAATTTGTTTCAGTTCAGCATTATTTACATTTGAATTTGTCTGAGACAGATAGTCTTTTAAAGCAAACAAAATATGATTATTTTCACAATCAATTTTATCCTAGCTATCAACCTTCAGAAACTGAGCGCTATATATTAGATGATAAATCTTTTGTTTATGAGGTGAATCAAGAAACATCAGAAGCGCTCAGTGAAGGAATGATTAGGCGTCATTGGAAAAAGGTTTTTAAAAAAGGCATGCCAAATATTATTGTCAGTCTTGATTTGGATCAAATTGGTGATGAGGCGGCGGCACAGTTTGTTCGCAAACAGGTAGATATACTGCAGAAGCTTAAGCGTAGACAGTTACCTCTATTTATTCAAATTACAGGTTTAAATAAAGCTAATGATGGTCAAGGGCTCGTGGATTATTTAAAAGAGGCAGGAGATGCTATTTATGCAATGCCTCATCAGGATAGCCAGAGTGGATTGATAGAAATATTTAAAGGTAAACTTTACCAGACGCATACTCGAATTTTAAGTTCTATGGGGAAATTAAATCAAGGGTTACATGCAATTTTAGGTGTTGATTTGCTGTTGGAGAAAGTTAAATCATTTGAGTCACTTATCTCTCTTTTAGAATATGAAAATCAAGTGTTGATGACGCCACGCGTATCTGGAATATTTTTAGAGCGTTATTCAGATTCATCGCAAGGTGTGATGGCGTTGACGCGCTCAAAAAAGCGTTATTATATGAGCGGTCATCGTATGATGGGGGCGGCAATAACCCTGATTTGTTTAGGCATACTCAGTGCAGCATTTTGGAAAACCGACCAATTGTTGGGAGATGCTCAAAATGGTGTGAAGTTACTAGGATCAGAGCTTCAAAGTGCGCAGGTCACAGATCATGCTTTTTCTAATGGGGTGAATAGTATTGCAAATGGTTTCCAGGTGAGCCTTAAGGAAAGTGTATTGCCTCGATTTTACCCTGCTGAAATCATTACGAAGTCATTGCATCGAACTATTGCAAATGAGATTTTCCAACAGCAAATTATGCCTTTGTTGCAAAACTCTCAAAATCCCTATCAGATTGCTTATTTGCTGATGATTGTGCATGCAAACCATATTCCTGGGATGCGTGACTTTGTAAAAAGGTATGAGCAAGTTTTCTCTGCGGTAAGTGGTTTGAGTGTCTATGACCTTAATCAATTCCTAATGTACGATAAGGCAAACCATAAAGTGCGATTAACCGGTAGTGCTGTGGAGAGCATTCCTATGACGAATGTTCAAACACTTTATGATAACTTTAAATCACAACTTGCAAGTCTTGCAAACAGTCATCATGTCACGTTGCAAGAAGTTAAAACTTTTTATAATGGCGCGTACTACCAGTATGCGGGTCAAATTCTTTTGCAAGTGTCATTGATGAAATATTATGATGGTTTGAAGCCCTTGCTTTCAAAAGACGAAGGAAGTTTCTTTAGCCATTTAATTACCATGCAAGGACAAGAGAATTCGCTGTCATTGGTTCAAAAACATCTGAAGCTAGTTGAAAATGTTGAAGCACCACCAAGTTTTAAAATTCCAGATGTAAATAGTTTTGGTGCATTAGTTGGATTGATTGATCAGGTTTTAAATAAACAACCTTCTGGCACACAAGAAAAAGTCTTTGCATGGGCAACGGGTGCAATCACCAAAGCAAAATGGCATGACATGATGGTGCGTGCAGAAATCAATAGCCTGATGGCCGATTATATTCATCATAATCAGTTAAGTTTTGGTACGCATGCTGTTCAAGAAAGTACGGCTGTTTTGCCTGAAGCAAAATCCAACGAAGTTAGTGCCTCAGAAAGTTATTCTGCTTCTTATGTGCAAGAAATAGTATTGGCAGACATACAGGCGTATCAAAAACTACTTAAGGGGCTCAATAAGAAAGGCATTCCAGCTGGTAAATTAGAAGAAATTTATCAATCTGCAATTAACCGCTATGTAAAAAATTATGTGTCTTATTATCGAAAGCAGATTAGTGACTTTAGTTATTATGCAAATAGTGTTGCTGAGCTTGAAGTTCTAATAGAGCAAATGACAAGTGACGACTCACCGTTAGAAGATTTAGTCACAGAGGTTAATCAAAATACGCAGTTCAGTTCAAAGTTGGTTGATAAGCATGCTTTCTTGCAATCGATCAATGACGCTTTTGCAGGTTTTCATCAATTGGGAAGTCATGTAAAGGTAAGTGAGAAAGCAGCAGGTGTGGGAAGTGAAACCTATTTGCAAGCGTACATGAATATTCTAATGACGATTGAAAGCCAGCTGAATACAGCTGCACAAGATGGTACGGCAGGAAGTGTGGAAAAAGTACTGGGTGATCAGGCAACTTCAATTTATTTGAATGATTCTGGATCCTTCATGAAAAGCGCAAATCAGCTGATGGATAAAGCAAATATCCCTGTTTCAGAGCGGGAACCATTTATTAATATTTTTGCATTAATTTTTAAATTTGGTTTGCCTCAGGTTGAGCAAAATATTCAAAATGAGTGGAACCAGAGCGTGGCGCCTATTGCAAATAAAGTGCTGGATGCCTTTCCTTTTAGTTTGGGGTCCAAGCATGAAATCGAACCTCAAGAATTGACGGTTATTCTTGCGCCAAAGACAGGCCGCTTTTGGACTAAATTTGATGCAACCATGGCGCAGTTCTTTGTTAAAAAATCAGGTCAATGGCAGATGCGCTCAATCCCTTATGTTCGATCTATTAAGGTGGGGGACGTTCTTGAACAGCTGAATGGTATTGAAGGAATTTCAGAGCGTCTATGGCATGCAAGTGGCCAGCCTAAGCCCCTTATAATTAAGTCGTCGGCACTCCCTTTTATTAATCAAAAAGTAGCCGGAAAATATATACAAATGACCTACTTTTCATTGGATGGACAATCTGTGATGGGTCTAAATAATCACCCTGTAGTAAACTCTATTCCTTATAAGTGGTGGCAAAAAGGTAACGCAAGCATTGGATACTTTTTAGAGAATGGTAAAAATCATGAAGTGTCTAAGGATGGCTATTGGGCAATCTATCAATTAATCAAACAAGCCACGTATAAAAATGGTGGTTACATTTGGAATGTGGGTGCCCAGCCAAATCACGTTGCGATTGCATTTAGTTTTCCAGAATTAGGGTTACCCAGATTGAAAGGTGTGTGGGGGCTGTAATGGAGCGCCAAGCAGTGCGCTCAGATTATCTTGAAAGGCTGTTAAAAGATGCTTCAATGATGGGCCTGCCTTTTTTGATTAGCCAGCTTTGTAAAGTGGGGTATAGTGCTGAAGACATTGAGTTTGAAAGTGTCCAAACGGACTATTCACATAAACGATTGATTCAGTCTGCAGTGCTTTTAGAGGACCATATTCACGTTAAGTTAAATTTGGGGTGGCATGGCTCGCAGTCAAATTTTAAAAGCATATTTGACGCACTGGGAACAGAAGAAACAGAGGAACAAAGTGAGCTGGTTAATGCCGGACTAAAATTGTTTTTGCAGCTTCTACATCCTGAACTAGAGTCAACTTACCAAGGTTTATTTCAAGGGGTTAAAAATGATCAAGCAATTAATCCAGCCTCCTTGTCGCAATTGTATCGGCAGTTCTCAAGCGCACTGTCATCCTATCATTTTAGTCTTTCTGTGTCACATTCAGAAGAGGGCGAAAATAATGAAGTGGTAAGATTGGGTGAGGCCTATATTGGAGGATTAGATCATTTTGTCTTGGGTGAATTTGGACCTGTTGCCAATTATATTAATGTGACACTTCATGTTGATGAGGACCTCAACCAAAGTGAAATTGATGAAATATATGATTGGATAGTGAGGCGCTGGGTTTCAAAATATGGGCTCTACTGGGCAGGCTACACGATTAATTTTTTTCAAAAGATTCTTGACCCTGAAGAGAGCTTTTATTTACCAGGGAGTTTAGGAAGTGAAAAGATGCTGCAGGCAGGCAGTATGCAAAGAGCAAAAATCACGTTAAATGAACGTTTATATAAAAGTACATAAAGGAGTGTAATGCAATGAAAAAAGGTGTAGTGGAAAAACAAGTCGGGGCGAGATGTCCCATTGGTGGGCTGCAGAAAACGTTAAGAGCGATCTCTAGGTTTGTCTTAATTGGCGCAGTTCTGGCAGGTTTATCTGGCTGTGCAATGTTTAAAACATCCCCAACGTTGAAGCTTAATATGAATCTCAGCCCTATGACTAATCAGGGCGGGACACTTACGGTGATTGCAGTGCCTATGACTAAGTCGATGTTTATTGATACTAACTATAAAGAGGCAATGCAGTATGTGGGGCAAAAACAAACTTTCTTTATGTCGCTAACTGAAAAAGACTACAAGGAAGGGGAGCGAAAAGTTGAGGTGCCTATTGCTGCACGGCAGACAGGTGTTGGCATTTTTGCATTTTTCAAATCACTTAAGGGGAGCAGCCAGTGGAAGGAATATGTAGCGAATGCATATGGCCAAGAATATACCTTTTATTTAGATCAAAACTCAATTACACGTTTTTCGCAGGAGGACTAGAGAATGAATGACTTTTCAATTTGGACAAAAATTTGTCGTTTAGTGGTTGATGCTAAATCAGCATTCAAAGATGAAGCTATTCAGGATATTGAGATAGATCGGACCATTGGGATTCGTGCTGATATTCGAACAAAAGTAAATGAAGTTTCTGAGTGTATATTGAAGGCGCATAATCCTAAAGTAGCCAAATATGTAACCTTTGGCTTGGTGGTATGGCTAGATGAGATCATGACTGAGCCTTATGAGCATGCCTCGCATCCTTGGCCTTCTCTTCAGCAAGAGTTATATGAGACGGAAGATGGTGGGGTAAAGTTTTATGAGTATGTGGATGAAGCGCTTTCAAACCCGTTGTATCCAGAGTTGGTTTATCAGTTTTATACCTGCGCTTTTCAAGAAGGTTTCCGAGGTAAATACATCCATGACCATGATCATATTGTACAGTCTTATATTTCTAGGCTGAGAGATGTGCTTAAAAATAATGAACCTGAAGCAGTTGAAAACAGCAGTCATATGCCTGAAACACATCATCATAAAGGCTTCCGCTCTAAAGTATTGAGCTTTGCTCAGAATCATTATGGCTTGTGTTTGTTTTCGAGCATTATCGGGTTTTATGGGGTTTATAGTTTGTTATTGTTTATGAAGTAAGTTGAGTATAGGAGAGCAAATGATGAATTCGAGCACCCAAACCTCTATTTTGGAGACCTTTAAAAACTTACTAGGGGATGAGGTTTCCTCTTTGAGAGAAGACGTATTTCGTTACCTTAGGCAGTCTAGGCTGCAATCTTTTGAACAGGTGTGCCCATTTTTGACAACCCCTATCCCTTATAAAACATTAGTTAAAGTAAAGGGAGGAAGTCATCAGGTCTCACCAATTTCCTATGTTACTCAGGAGCAAGTCACTGCCCGTGATGAAATGGGGGATGAGGTTCAATTTCAGCCCATGGTAAATGGTCAGGTTTTGCCTTTTGATATTACAAAGAGAATGCTGGAGCAGGACTGTATCAAATTAGATTTGGCTAATAAAGCAGGCTTTTTTTATTGGACCAGTGATTATATTGATTTGTGGTGTCACGGTCGTAGTGTTATTTTTTCAAATGCATTGTTCCAAAGGCTTCAGAAAGGTATTTTTGAGTTAAATCTCCAGATAAATGGAGATGTTGTTCAGAAAAAAATGAAGGTCGAGGCTTTACCCTTTGCGCACCTTCATCCAAATGAAAGATTAAAGGATGAGTTAAGAGATAGCCGT
>CAXBFV010000051.1:0-6884 GCA_963974985.1 uncultured Gammaproteobacteria bacterium
TGAACCCACGACAACCAGAATCACAATCTGGCGCTCTACCAACTGAACTACGACCACCATTAACTTTTTTTACTCTCAACTTTTTTTACAAAGTTGCTTTACACCAATTTAATGGTGCGCCCGGCAGGATTCGAACCTGCTACCCTCGGCTTAGAAGGCCGATGCTCTATCCAAATGAGCTACGGGCGCAAATCAACTACCTTTCCAGGTTTAAATTAGATGGTCGGAGCAGAGGGATTCGAACCCCCGACCCTCTGGTCCCAAACCAGATGCGCTACCAAGCTGCGCTATGCTCCGATCAACGAGGTAGAATAGTATGATGATTGCCTTTCAAAGTCAACCAATTATTCTAAAAAATTCTTACCTCAAACACCCAATAAAACCCAAGGCTTTTTAATCTCTTAATCTGATGATTTTAAATCCAATTTATCTTTAAAAATCAATTTACTTAAAACCCAAAGTGGACCAATAAGTAAAAATTGAATATCCTTAAAAAAAGAGGGCTTCTCACCTTCTAAATGATGTCCAATAAACTGCAAAATCCAGCTCACAACAAAAATAACCAAACATACTTCTAACCGATAAGGTAAATAAAACAAGACCCCGAATATAATGATGGAAGAGACAAGCATGGCTAATGTATATTTTAAAGATAAAGAAATATAAAACCCCAAAGCCACAAGAATTAATAGTATTGTCAACCAAGGCGTCATTGACCATAGTATTCCGAGAATAGAAAAAGTAATCGTGGGCACACAAATATTATGAATCAGCTTATTCGTCTTATTTTGATGACTCCGTGCATACTCTGTTAACCACTCTCTTAAATTTCTTTTCATTCTATTGTTCCCTTACCCTTCTTTGATTATATCAACTCCATATCAATGTGCATAATACCAAAATCATCATAAGGCGCACTACAAGCCTTAAAACCAAAAGAAGCATAGTATGACTGCAACGCTAATTGTGCGCCAATTTTAATTACCATTCCCTCAAAATTATCTAATGAAAAATTAATTCCTGATTGAATCAGTGACAAACCAAGACCACTCCCCCGATATTTTTGATTTAAAACAATACGACCTAAACTGCTGAAATGAGCATTTACTGTAGGCTGCAATAACCTTAAATACCCAACTAACTCATCATTCTCTAAATATTGAGCGTGATACGCATCAAGATCTTTGCCATCAGGGTCTAAATAAGCACAGGCTTGCTCTACCACAAAGACTTCACTTCTAAGTCTCAAAATAGCATACAGCTCTTTTGTTGTAAGCTCGTCAAACTTTTTCCAAACTACTTCCTTTGACATCACAGCCTCATATTTTTAGGTCGCTTTAATTTTTTCCACATCCACAGCCCAGAGAGGCTCTGATTCAGGTTTTGCAAAATAATAGCCCTGCAGGCGCAAAGGATAATTAAACTTTTCTAATTCTTGCAACTGAGCCTCATCTTCAACCCCTTCGATAACGATATTTAACGATAGCTTATCCAACATCATTAAAATCGATTCAAGCAATAAGATAGATTTTTTGTTAAAGAAAATATCTGCGATAAAGGTTTTATCTATTTTCACTTGATCTATAAGCAGTAAACTTAATGCATTTAGTGAACTGTAGCCTGTTCCAAAATCATCTAAAGATACTTTAAAACCATGGTCATGAATTTTTTTAAGATTCTCAATCACCATGTTTCCTTCAGCCAATGCGTGTTCAGTAATCTCAATTGTTATTTGAGAATTATTAATAATTTGATACCGCTCTTTTAACTCAATAAAACGCTCTATAAAATCAGAACACATAAGTGTATGTGCCGACACATTAATATTGACCTCAGCATTGGTAAACAAAGGCGAAGTAGAAACTTCTTTAAATACACGCTGAATAACCCAAAAATCAATTTCCACAATTTGGCCACTAAACTCAGCAACTTGAATATACTCTTCTGTCTTAATGACACCAAGCACGGGACTCTTCCAACGCATCAAAACTTCTTGACCCACAACTTCATGTGTCTTACTTTTTACAATAGGTTGGAAGCAAAGCTTGAACTCATCATTCTTTAAAGCATCTGTAATACTTTTTTCAATATGATTTTTACGTTTTAATGCCACCTCTAAAGAACTTCCATACAAACAAAACTTTTCATCTTTTCGCCTCTTTGCCCTATCCATCGCTAATTTAGAAGCATTAATTAAACTAATCGCTTTATTGGCATCTTTAGGGTAAATAGCAGCCCCGACATTAATTTTAATATCAATTTTATGCTCTAGCACGAAATAAGACTTTTCTAAGGTTGCTACTAAAAATGTATAGATCTTATTAAGAAGTTTAGCGTTTACAAGACGCGGCACTACAAGCAAAAATTCATCTCCGTTCATTCTTGCACTTTGGTAACGTTCTGAAATATTTTCCAGACGAATTGAAAACTCCTTTAAAAGTAAATCACCAATTTCAAAACCATAGCGATCATTTACCATTGCAAAATTTTCAATATCAATGCACATAACGCCCAACATACGATCTACTCTTTGTGCAAAAATTTCAGACTCAATTAGAGATAAAAAAGAACGGCGATTATGCAGCCCTGTTAATGAATCACTATTTGCTATTTTTTCAGCCTTTTGAGCATTATCAGCAAGCTGTCTATTTTTTTTCTCAAGATGATTAAAAATTTCATGAATTAATATTTTGTTTGAAACAATAATTAACAACATCATTGAGGCTGTAATAATGATAACCGCATCTGCTAACAACCAAGCACTCCAAGAATTTGTATATGTGCCGACATCTTGGATGCTTACTGAAATCAATCCCAGCATATAAAGCATTGAAATTACTAACAGCGCACCAATTAAAAAACCACCCAATATAATGGTCTGTTTCTTTGAAAATAAGATTGAAATAAATACCAATGCAAAAAAAGCATATAAGAAACCTACACCCATAAAACCAAAATAAAATATGGAGGTTATCGCAACAAACATACTGACAAAAACGATGATGCCTGCCTTCCACTTCATATTAATGTAATTACGAAACAAGAAAGCCAGCAACATAAAAATAGAAAGAAGTAGAGCACCTAAAAAATAATAATGCCAACCAATTTCATAAGCCCTCATCAAAGAAAAAAGTGCTAAAAATGGCACACTACTCGAGAATACTTTAAAGATAGAATGAATTAAAAGAGACCTTGGTTTCTCCAAAATTTTTTTTCTATATCTCATTCGATGAAACCATAAATCCAAAACCCACTTAAAAACTACCTGGGTACTTTACAAAGCACTAAGACTATCTTCTTAAGTGTAGCGACAAAACAACACCATTGTTAAATTCTTTCTATAAGTCTTCACACTCATAAAAAGTTTTTGAGGAAACGCCATCATGATAAGCATAAAGCGTCTGTGCAATGGAAGTTGAAGCTGTTGCAATTTCTCCAGTTTGATCTATTGAAATAAGTCCAACATAGTCACCCAACATTTCACTTTGCTGAATTGTCTTATCAACAGCTGCTTGTAATGTGCTGCCATCTTCAACACGCGTATGTATTTTAACCGCCGTCGCATTATTTAAAATATGTTCGCCAATACCCGTACATGAAATCCCCATAACAGAGGAAGCAAAATTTCCTGCAACGGTTGGACTGTCGCCCACACGCCCCGGCACTTCAAAACCGGCCCCTCCCGTAGAAGTTGCAGCACAAATATGCCCATGATCATCTAAAGCGACCACACCAATGGTGCCCGTAAGACCTTCTTTTAATTCTAAGTATTCCTGCCAACGATTTTCTGTCATTGGATTATAATTAGGATATCCTAATTTTTGATGTGCGAACTGCGTGACCTGATCACCACCTAAAACACTGTGATGCTGCCCCATAAGCTTATGCGCAATTTCAATAGGATGTTCAACATTTTGAATATTAATCACACCCGCAAATTTATTTTGGGCACTATCCATAATAGAAGCAGACATACGAATCTGACCATCTTGCTGAACTCTAGAACCCGTCCCCGCATTAAAAATCGGATCGTCTTCTAAAAGCTTTGCTGCAAAAACAGCCGTTAATGTCGCATTGTTTGTTTCACATAAATATTGATAAGACTTTTCAATAATTGGCTGGAGATGGTCATGATAATCAGTAAAAGTTGTGGTAGCATCTTCTCTTGCACCACAACCACCATGAATAATAATTTTAGGCATAATAGAAGCCCTATTAGATTTTTTAGTTTTCAGCAACAAACGTATTCGTATTAAAACGCCCACCTTCAATCAGGGTATGAAGCTTAACACCGATCAAACTCACAGGCTCCCCAGGCATTGTACGGCCCATAGAGGAATACTCTAATTTAGACATATCCACGACTGTTAGCATCCCACTTCCCACAACACGGATAACGCCATCCGGCCCCAAGAACGCCCCAGTGTCTTCATCAATTCCAACACCAATTGCAAAAGGATTATAAGACATTGCGCAAAGCAACCGCCCCAAACGATCACGCTGTGAAAAATGCTGATCAATAATTAATTTGTTTGTTAAGCCAAGTCCCGGAGACAAAGTTACCATATCACCTTTTGGCATTAGCCCATGCTCACCACTGGCAATCATGTGTTCAGGAATAAAAGCAGCGCCTGCTGAAGTCCCCGCCACATGAACACCTAATGCATTTCTGCGTCTAATCGCTTGAGCAATTGGCGTACCCCCTAGAATTGTAGAAAGTAACAACTGATTACCACCGGTCATAAATATACCCGTTGCTTTCTCAAGGTGTTCCAAATGGTCTTGATTTGCTGCATCTGCACGAGTTTCAATTTCCATGGTATGCACTTCTTTTGCACCCATTTCTTTGAATAAATCCACATATGCTGGTCCAGTTTCAGCTAATCGAGACGCTGTTGGAATAATTGCAATATAAGCTTCATCTCCACCAGAAAGATCGACAAAACGCTGTAAAACTTTTGGGTTTGCAAGCTTATCTTCTCTTCCGCCAATCGGAATAATAAATCCTCGCTCCGACCCAGTCACTTCAGGTGCTGGCATACCACACTCCTTTAATTATAATTATAAAAATATTTTTAGAAATTCTAATATTTATTCAGCCATGAAAATAAAAAATTCACATAACACCTCTAAACAAAATAAGCCTTCCTAATTAAAGCGTAAAACTATCAAACTATCCTCTTTAAATCCAGATTTTTTTATAACTGTTTTTTGATTTTGTCTACTACTTCACCAATATGTTCATGAACGCATAAAATACAGACATCTCCTGACTCTAACTGACTAAGGGTATAATCCACACCAGATAATTCATCCTCAACATGATGAACCTTTTGCTTGTCATAACCATGTCTACCCAAGGCATCCTCAATCAACACTGGAATTTGACCCAACTCTGCACCTCGCAAATAATTGGCAATTTCATTTACCACCACTTCTTTAGGCTGGTAAGAAGCCGTAATACGGGACATTTCATCAATCATCCCAATACGGTCTCCTGTCTGCCCCCACATTACCGTAGTACCTTTAGGGGCATAGGCTTTAGACATTTCAAAAATAGCTTTAAGACCTGCGGCATTATGAGCAAAATCGACAATTACCGTTGCTCCAGAAACTTCAAATACATTGGCGCGCCCTAAATTTTCCTCATCACTATTTTTGTAAGCACATAAAGCCCGACCAATTTGAGCAGGCTCACAGCCTAACTCATACGACAAAGCAATCGCATTTAACGCATTTTCAATATTATGTTTTGCAAAACCTTTAACCGTAATAGGCACATCCACTACTGAAGCCAACTCACATCTCTTCGTTTTCGTCTTTAAAACAAATTGACCGTTTTTTACAAAGCAGACATAGGCGGATTTGTTCAAATAACTATCCATCTCTTCTTCAGATAGTTTTTGCGAAAAGAAAACAGTTTTTCCTTTTATCTTATTTGCCTCATAGCGCTCTCGAATATACTGATCATCTAGATTAATAATAGCGTGCCCCGCATTCTCAACAGAACTATAAACAATACTTTTTGCTTCACAAAGGTCTTCTAAGGTTTCAACACCATCTTGACCAAGATGGTCCACTGAAATATTTGAAATTGTCGCGGCTGTTACATTCGTATTTGCAAGCCCTCGTGTACATAAGCCACCTCTTGCCACTTCAAGTACCGCCACATCCACTTTAGGATTTGTGAGTACATAGCGATTTCCTGATGGCCCTGAAAAGTCACCTCGATCCAGCACTTCACCATCAACCATCACCCAATCAGTAGAACAGTACCCAACAATCTTATCAGCGTGTTGACAAATAAAGCTCGCCATACGAACCGTCGTTGTTTTACCATTTGTACCGGTAACTAAGACAATTGGAATATCTTTTATCTGATGCCAATCAAGAGACTTAATATCCAATTGATCAATTTCTTTCTGATAAGAATATTTTCCTGAGCCAATCGTTACTAAGCCCTCATCAAAAAAGACATTAAAGCCACGTTTTGTCGCTTCATTATAGATATCCCTTAGCTTTAAGTTCTCTTCGGCCTCAATAGTAGGCAATAAACTCTCTTTAGCCTCTTCTACACTTTTGTATTTACCTGTTTCCATAAACTGGCACACCGATGCCCATGTGAAATCAATCACATCACAGGAAGCTAAGGTAATATCAAAAGGACAAACAAAAGCTAAGCGAATACCATTATTAAAAATTTTATGTGCCGACTTAATGTCGCTCCATCCTAAACAAGGCAGAATTTTTTGAACTTCTTTTTCCCACAATCCAACCAATTTCTCTTGGTCATCTTTTTGCGGAATATCTAAAACCGTACCCGTTTCTTTAAAAAAAAGATTTGGGCCAATTAAACGTTTTGAAAAACCTTCAGGAAAACTCAT
>CAXBFV010000052.1:0-6717 GCA_963974985.1 uncultured Gammaproteobacteria bacterium
TAAAGATAAATTTCGACCAGGCCATGCTGATTTTACCTATTGGCATAAATACGGTATTCGTGATTATCGCGGTGGAGGGCGTTCCTCTGCACGAGAAACCGCAATGCGTGTGGCGGCGGGTGGTGTTGCTAAAAAATATTTGAAAGAGAAACTTGGCATTGAAATTCATGGCTTTGTATCTCAAATGGGCTCAGTCAAGCTTGAATGCAAAAATAAGACCTTCATTAACCAAAATCCATTTTTTTGTGGCGATCCTAATCGGATAGAGGAGTTGGAAAAACTTATTCATACTATTCGTAAAGAAGGGGATTCTATTGGTGCGGAAGTGACGGTTGTCGCCACAGGTGTGCCGGTAGGTTTAGGTGAGCCTGTTTTTGGGAAGCTTGATGCTGAGATTGCCCATGCGATGATGGGCATTAATGCCGTTAAAGCCGTGGCGATTGGCGATGGTTTTGAAGTCGTGGCTCAGCGTGGTAGTGAACATCGAGATGAAATTAATAAAACCTGTTTCGAGACCAATCATGCCGGAGGCATTCTAGGGGGAATTTCTTCAGGTCAAGATGTCATCGCACGTATGGCTTTTAAACCCACATCAAGTATTTTAAAATCAGGAAAGACTGTTGATATTAATGGCGAAGACACAGAAATAATGACTAAAGGGCGTCATGATCCTTGTGTGGGGATTCGTGGTGTGCCGATTGCTGAGGCGATGTTGGCATTGGTTTTAATGGACCATGTTTTACGTGATAGGGCTCAGAATTTTGATATTATTCCAAACAGGAAAGTTTAATGACACCAGAATGGGCTGAACTCATTCATGCCTGGGGCTATTGGTTAATGGCTTTTGGTGCAATTATTGAAGGTGAAACTTTTTTAGTCATTGGTGGAATAGCTGCGGCTAGTGATTTATTACACCTTCCTGGTTTAATTGCTTTGGCTATTGTCGGCTGTTTAATTCATGATAGTTTTTTCTTTTACTTCGGTCGTTATGGCGGCCGGAAGTTTATTGACAAGAGACCTAAATGGCAGGCTAAAATAGCGCGTGTAACGCAGCTGCTTGAAAAGTATGACTTTTGGCTTATTATTGCTTTTCGTTTTGCTTATGGCTTGAGAACAATCATCCCTTTTTCTTTAGGCTTGAGTCGCATTTCAAATTTAAAGTTTTTCTTATTTGATTTGTTAGGAGCAATAATTTGGTCGTGTGTCTTTATTATTGGGGGTTACTATTTTGGCCATGGGTTGGTGCTTTTGATGCATGAACTGAGTATTGATCATTTTGTGAAAACACACTGGTTAGCATTTAGCATTGGGATTATTGTTTTTGTCTTTGCTGTTTGGTTGGTTGTTTTAGCGGTGCAGAAATACCGCAAACAAAAGAGGAGTAAATAAAATGAAAAAACTTGCTTTAACCATTGCGAATAAAAACATTGCCTTCAAGGTGTTTATGCCTTTTGTCGAGGATGGTGCGGCTTTTGTGCCTACCGAAGAGGTATGTGGGTTAGGTGAAGCAATTACCTTAACCATTAATATGCCTGAACTGCAAAAAGAAATTACCTGCCCAGGAGCCGTGGTATGGGTTTCGCCTGCGGGTGCCCATACTAAGCAGGGTGTGGGAGTGCAGTTTCAAGGTAAAGAGGGAGATCAAATGAAACAGGCCCTTGAGACTTATATCGTTGGCATGAAGGATGAAGGGAAGAAGACTTTTACTTTGTGAGTATTTAAAGTCTTCCGTTATTTATTACAAAATTATTTTAAGTTTATTTCTTTTTTTCTTAAAACTGTGCTATACCTAAAAACAAGATGAGATTGTCACAGTGGTGTTGGGCTACGTATTTTCTACTTAGTAGTTAATACCGATACATAAATAAAAAAGTTATGTATAATGCCGTTGGAATATATTTTAAACAGGCTTGGTGTTGAGGTTTAGGCTTTAAATATCAAGTTAAATCAAAAAAGGAAAGAAGATATGAAAAAGAATCTAATTATAGCGGCTGCGGTTTCAGCAGCACTCGTCTCAGGGGCGACTTTTGCGGATGCAAAAGCAATCACTGGCGTAACTATGGGTCTTCAAGCAGGTATTGCAGGTTATCAAGGTACCCCAAGCATTCCAACTATTGTCGGTGCGAATGTGAGTGAAACTAAAGGTGGTTTTCTTTTAGGTGGAACATTAGGCTATGATTTTGCATTGAGTAATCAGTTTGCTGTTGGTATAGAAACAGGCATTAATAATGGATTTAATCTTTATAAACTCAGCATAAGTAATAATATAGGCGATAGCGTTGATTTCAAAATGAGTGATCTTTCTGTTCCAATTCTTTTGAAAGCCATTTATGTGATGCCTTTTGGCTTGAATATTTTTGTGAAAGGTGGTATGGCGTATCATAAATATAAGCTTAGTGTGGATACAGCTGGGGCGGGGAACCCTGGAAACTTTAGTGATAGTTATTCTAAATGGGCGCCTGAAGCTGCTGTAGGCTTAGGTTATATGATCAATAACTTTAATGTTTTTGCTCAATATAGCCATACTTTTGGTAAAAAATTAGATGATAACGGTTTAAATAAAGATGCAATTAGTACTAATGCTATTACAGCAGGTGTAAGTTATACTTTGCCGATGTAGTTAAAACATCATTGTGAAGGGAAGCACGGAAATCTAGTTTTAGATTGTTTTGATGCTTCTTCTCACAAAGTTAGTTAAATGATTATAAATGAGTTGATAGGTTATTCTTCGGGATGATTGATCGGCTCATTTTTTTTGTCTGCGATAAAATTTAGGCTTACATTTCTGGTTTAATGCTTTTATTATTTGAAGGATTAGAGTAAATCAATGTCGTCGCTTTGGCTTGATTCGGAGCCCGGGCTCTCAGACCTAGAAAGAGCTTTATTCCTTTTAAATAAAATGCTAGGTTAAATTTATAAGAAAATAAAAGATGTTAAGTCAGCAAGGGAAAGTATGGATGAATTGGTGTTTATATGTCTTGGATGCTGAATTAAGTTCAGCATGACGAAATTATAAGTCTTTAAGTTTTTTATAAATTTAAATTGAAAGAATAATTCAAAAAGGAAAGTAAAAATGAAAAAATCAATACTTGAAATTTATGCGTTAGCCATTTGTTTTTTTGCAGTGGTGTGCGTGGTCTTTACATTAAGTTTTGCCGCTTGGAATGTGGTGAAATTAACAGCCCCTAGCTTTACTTTAAACAGTTACCAATATGGATGTATGCAAACAAATGACACGTATAAAAACTGTTATGCCAATAATGGTGAATTTACACGTAAAGAAAATCCTCAAGTTTTTCCAACAGGAGAGGCCTTAACGAAGGCAAGAGTTTCGGCGTATCAAACAGCTATTCATGGAGAGCAAAGAAATGCACTTCAAGATTTGGTTCAAGAAATGATTATTTTAATCATTGCATTGTTGTTATTCGGAATGCATTGGAAAGTGGCAAGACGTTCGCGAGATGTTAATTAATATTTAAATTATTGATGAGGGAAGAATATGAATTTTTTAACATCTTTATATGAAGGCATTCACAAGTATAAATTACATCTGGTATTTGGATTATTCTTAGTGGTCGTAAGTGTGGTGACTTGGTGGATGGATTATGCGGGATTAGTGGATCCTTGTATTTATTGCAGAACGGAGAGAACGATGCTTGGAGTTGTAGGGCTCGTGTTGCTGTTAGATAAAACAGTGCTGCATTTTTTGGTTTCAATTTATGCGACGCTGTTTGGTGCTTATGTCAGTTTAGCGCAGGTGTTTTTGCATTTAAGAACAGGTGTCTTTCCAAACGGGGAGTATACAGTGCTGGCAATTGGCTCGACGTATTTATTTATTGCGGCTGGGGTCATCATTATTTCAAGGTGTTTTTATCATCATCGAGATGGTTTAAATAAATGAATAACAAAAGACTCAAGCTTTTAAATACAAGTCTGGGTATTTTTCTAGATCACTCAAAATTTATTCTGAGCCATGAATTTTTTGAGACTGAGAAAAACTTTTTATTGAAAGATGATGATGAGCTTAAACTGCTTCTAAAGAATTTAATTGAAGCGACCTACCTTTTTGTTCAAGCGCCTATATCTGAAAGCCAACTCCAGAATTTATGTGCGCTTTTTTTAGCGCGTGTCCCAGAAATCAGGGCATTGATTGGCAAGGATATACAGGCTGCTTATGAACGCGATCCTTCAGCGTTGAATGCGATGGAGATTGTCTTATGCTTCCCAGGTGTTGAAGCCATTATGATGCACCGCATTGCCTATGCATTACATCAACTTGATATCCCAATATTGCCGAGATTGATTTCAAGAGAAACGCACAGAAGAACGAGTATTGATATTCACCATGCCGCTAAAATCGGCTCAGACTTTTTTATTGATCATGGTACAGGGGTGGTGATTGGCGAAACTTGTATTATTGGTAATGATGTGACTTTGTATCATGGCGTGACCTTAGGCGCAAAAAGCTTTCCAAAAGGTCATGATGATAAGGTTGTTAGAAATCTAAAACGGCATCCTATTATTGAAGATGGGGTGATTATTTATTCCAATAGTACAATTTTAGGGCGTGTGACCATTGGCACAAAATCAGTGATTGGTGCGAATGTCACGGTGATGGAGGATCTTCGTCCTGGTAGTCGTATCTATCAACAAAAATATCAGCAAGATACATTTGAAAACGGAATGGGAATATAAGATGAACAGAATTCAACGACCAAAAATAGCAAAAAACATATTGGAACTCATTGGTAACACGCCTTTAGTAGCGCTTGAGGAAATCAGTAAAGACTTGCCTGGAAACATTGTTGCAAAGCTTGAATATTTTAACCCGATGTCGAGTGTGAAAGATCGTATTGGTGTTGCCATGATTGAAGCCGCTGAAAAGTGTGGCGACCTGAAAGAAGGCATGACGATTATTGAACCGACCAGTGGTAATACCGGAATCGCATTGGCATTTGTAGCGGCGACTAAAGGCTATAAAATTATTTTGACAATGCCAGAAACAATGAGTGAAGAGCGCCGTAAATTATTGCGTGCATTCGGTGCGGAATTGGTATTGACACCCGGCGAAAAAGGCATGAATGGGGCGATTGCCAAAGCGAAAGAAATTGCTGATGCGCATGAAGATTATTACATGCCACAACAATTCAACAATCAAGCGAACCCTGAAGCACATCGTAAGAGTACCGCGCTGGAGATCTGGGAAGATACCGATGGTAAAGTTGATATTTTGATATCAGGTATTGGCACCGGCGGTACAATTACAGGAATCGCCAGTGTGATAAAAAAACTTAAACCTGATTTTAAAGCCATTGCTGTTGAGCCTGAAGACTCTGCTGTTTTATCGGGTAATGCGCCAGGGCCTCATAAAATACAAGGGATCGGTGCGGGCTTCATTCCGAGCATTTTGGATACACAACTCATTGATGAAATTATTACCGTTTCGAATGAGGATTCTGGAAAGTTCGCACGTCTGGTCGCTCAAAAAGAAGGGGTTCTTGCGGGAATTTCATCAGGGGCGGCACTCTCTGCAGCGATTAAGGTAGCCTCTCGTGAAGAAAATAAAGATAAGATGATTGTTGTCATCTTTCCATCTTGTGGAGAGCGTTATTTATCGACGTGGTTGTATGAGTGAAACTTCTACTTTCAGCCTTCTTTAATTTCCGTTAAACTGCGCACATATTATTTTTTGGAATTTTAGAAATGAAAGTTAAAACAAGATTTGCTCCCAGCCCAACTGGTTATTTGCATTTAGGTGGGGCGCGTACCGCTCTTTTTTCGTGGATGTTTGCCAAAAAAATGGGCGGAGAATTTGTGCTCCGCATTGAAGATACAGATCTTGAACGCTCAACACCTGAGGCTGTGCAAGCAATTATTGATGGGATGGATTGGATTGGTCTTAAAGAAGATGAAGGGCCTTATTTTCAAACCAAACGTTTTGATCGTTATAAAAAAGTGGTGCAAGAACTTTTAGAACAGGGCGGCGCTTACCGCTGCTATTGCTCTAAAGAACGGCTTGATGATTTGCGTGAACAGCAAACAAAAGATAAATCTAAGCTGGGTTATGATGGTTGTTGTCGTAACCTGTCAGAGGCGGAGCAGGACATTTCCAAGCCGCATGTGATTCGATTTAAAAACCCATTGGATGGTGTTGTGTATTGGGATGATGCTATTAAAGGGCCGATTTCTGTTTCAAATTTAGAAATGGATGATTTGATTATTGCGCGTACGGATGGCGTGCCAACCTATAATTTTTGTGTGGTCGTGGATGATATGGATATGGGTATCACGCATGTGGTGCGGGGTGATGACCATGTTAATAATACGCCACGTCAAATTAATATTTACAAGGCATTAGGGGCTGAGCTTCCTGTGTTTGCCCATGTGCCGATGATTTTAGGTGAAGATGGTAAAAAACTTTCTAAACGCCATGGTGCCGTGAGTGTCATGCAGTATCGTGATTTAGGTTACTTGCCACAAGCGCTAGTAAACTATTTAGTACGTTTAGGCTGGTCTCATGGCGATCAAGAGATTTTTACGCAAGATGAGATGATTGGGTTTTTTGATTTAAAAGATGTGAATGCTTCAGCGTCAGCATTTAATACTGAAAAATTAAATTGGCTGAATCAACACTATATGCGTGAGTTACCAGCGGCAGAAGTTGTTGAGCATCTAATATGGCATTTTAATGAAGCGGGTTTGAATATAGAAAATGGT
>CAXBFV010000053.1:0-6707 GCA_963974985.1 uncultured Gammaproteobacteria bacterium
AAGCGCCAACTGCATAAACCAGTAGAAGAAAAAAAGCGCCCCACCCAATACTGAAACCCAAGCACGCCATGAACCTTTAACCGGCATTTGGTTAGAAGCTTCCATCAATTACATCACGTCAAATAGGGCATCAACAAAATCATCGGCATTAAAAGGTCTTAAATCATCTACACCTTCGCCAATGCCAATAAATCTAATAGGCAAACTGGTTTGTTTAGAAATCGCAAACACCACGCCCCCTTTAGCCGTGCCGTCCATTTTAGTGAGTGTCACACCAGATACACCTACCATTTCTTTAAACTGTTCCGCCTGACTCAACGCATTTTGCCCCGTCCCTGCATCCAGAACGAGCATAATTTCATGCGGCGCCTCTTGGTCTAGCTTCTTGATCACACGCACGACTTTTTTCAACTCATCCATCAAATTACTTTTTGTATGTAAGCGACCTGCCGTATCAGCAATCAGTACGTCCACACCTTTTGACTTTGCCGCTTGCACGGCATCAAAAATAACCGATGCGCTATCAGCCCCCGTATGTTGTGCAACCACAGGTACTTCATTTTGTGCACCCCATGCTTGTAATTGCTCTACTGCTGCCGCTCGAAAAGTATCTCCTGCCGCAAGCATTACCGAATGCCCTTCCCCCAAAAACTGTTTAGCCATCTTACCAATCGTCGTGGTTTTACCCGCACCATTAATGCCTACCATTAAAATCACATAGGGCTTTTTAGTGCTGTCAATTTTGAAAGCACTTGCGCTAGGCTCGAGAATTTTTAATAATTTAGATTTCAATAAAATCGTTATATCATCCATGGTTTGAAGTTCATTACGGGCAACCTGGCCCCGCACTGCCTCCATGATCTCTTCCGTGGCTTCTACACCAATATCAGCAGTAATCAACTGCATTTCAATATCATCAATCAAATCTTCATCAATGATTTTTTTACCTAAGAGCAAGTCAGAAAAGGAAGCCCCAAACTTACCAGAAGTTTTCTTTAAACGACTCATGATTCCCGACTGTTTGGGCACCGCAACATCAGACTGCATTGAAGTAGAGTCAACTGCTGCTGCCTGCTTCAGCTCAGCAATTTTTGCTTGTTCTATTTGAACCTCATCTTCTATTTTTTTAGGTTCATTAGACTTAAATAATTTAAATACACTCATTTGAAACAAACTCTTCAGCATTAAAAATAAAGATATATCGTTATTCTACAGATTCTCCTAATTTATGAACAGCAACTATACATAACCCTGAGAAAGTTAACGATAAAAGCGGTTTTAAAATACATTTATAAATAAAAACATGAACAAAGTACCTTAATTGAAAAACGCTCCAATTTCCACTAGCCTTGGAAACAACCAATTTGGATATGGATAATACGTAGTAATGGAAAAAATTTGGCTTCAACACTATCCCGAAAAAATAAATCATGAAATTGACCTAGACCCTAATATGAGCCTGGTTGATCTACTTCAAAACGCCGTCCAAAAATATCAACATAAAGATGCTGACGAATGTATGGGGAAAGTACTCTCCTATATTGACCTAGATCGTTTAAGTTCAGATTTTGCTTCATACTGCCAACACACGCTTAAGCTCAACAAAGGTGATCGTCTTGGGATTATGTCTCCAAACTTATTGCAATATCACGTTGCACTATTTGGCGCACTCAAGGCCGGTTTAACTGTCGTCGGCGTGAACCCCATGTATACCCCCAAAGAATTGGAAGCACAGTTTAAAGACTCAGGGCTTCGCGCATTAGTTGCCCTAGATTATTTTGCTAGCACCATTGAAACCGCTACTAAAACAACACCTATTGAACATGTTATTTTAATGTCTGTGGGCGACTTACATCCTTTTCCAAAACGCCAATTGATTAACTTCGTTATTAAAAAAATAAAGAAAGCAGTTCCTCACTTTGACCTCCCTAAAGCTACTCTTTTCAGAGAGACCTTAAAGCAAGGCGCCAAACAAGCCTATACCCCTGTTAAACTCACAGGCACCGACTTGGCTTTTCTACAATATACCGGCGGCACCACCGGCAAATCAAAGGGTGTTATGCTCAGTCACTCTAATATCGTGGCAAATATTTTACAAGTTTCTGCAGGTCTCGGCCCACTCATGACAGAAGATGAAATATGGCTCGCCCCGCTTCCTATGTTCCATATTTTTGCTTTAACCGCTTCCTTTGTGCCGCTTTATCTTGGCAATAAAAATGTTTTTGTGCCCAACCCTCGCGATTTACCCATGTTTATTAAGATTGCAAAAACCACCCCCTTCACCATTATGACTGGCGTCAATACCCTTTTTAGTGCCTTGGCACATAATAAAAAATTCCAGGAAGGCAATTATTCAACTTTAAAAACCACTTGGGCTGGCGGCATGCCAGTACAAAAGCATGTGGCTGAAAAATGGCATGCAATCACAGGCTGCGTACTTCACATCGCCTACGGATTAAGCGAAACTTCACCTGGCGTCGCTACAGACTTCTATAATACACCGGAATTTAGTGATTCTATCGGTTACCCCTTACCAAGCACTGATGTAGAAATTCGAAACCCTAGCACACAAGCAATCATGCCCATTGGCGAATCTGGAGAAATTTGTGTCAAAGGCCCTCAAGTGATGTCAGGCTATTGGAAAAACCCTGAAGCAACCGCCGAAGCACTTATTAATGGCTGGTTCAGAACCGGTGACATTGGCATCATGAATGAAACCGGTCAAATCAAAATAGTAGATCGCCTCAAAGATATGATTATTGTCTCAGGTTTTAATGTCTATACAGTTGAGGTTGAGCATACCATTAGCTTGATCCCAGAAGTATTAGATGTCGCTGTTATTGGCGTGCCTTCAGAAAAAACAGGCGAACAGCTAAAAGCGCATATTATTCTCAAACCCGGACGCGAACTTTCAGAGTCACAAGTCATTACTCACTGCCGAGAGCACCTCACACGCTACAAAGTGCCGAAGCTAATTTCCTTCAATAAAACACTTCCCTTAAGCCCCGTAGGTAAAATCCTCAAGACAGAATTACGCAAATTGCCCGAGAACTTGGCATATCATAAAGAGAATCAATAACTTATATAAGCGATTGAAATATAAAAGGATTTATAGGTTATTTGTGTCAACAATAAACCAAAAAATAAAGTTGAATATTTTTATCATTTTTTTGTTAATCCATTGCTAAAATAACATTAGACAATAATCTAATAAAACGAGCTGATTAACGTTATCATGATAAAAGATACTGCTACACAATCTATCCCTTTTCAAGATGCTTCCCTAGATATTTGGAATAACAAATACTGCCTTAAAACTGCTAATGGTGAAGCGGTTGATAAAAATATTGACGATACTTATAAGCGCGTAGCACGCGCTATCGCCAATGTTGAAAAAACAAAAGACCTTCAAGACAAATGGTATAAAGAATTTGTTTGGGCATTAAGTCATGGTGCAATCCCCGCAGGCCGCATCACCTCAAATGCAGGTGCTGGCAAACATAAACCTGCCACTTCAACTATTAACTGTACGGTATCAGGCACTATTCAAGATTCAATGGATGACATCCTCGGTAAAGTTCATGAAGCGGGGCTAACGCTCAAAGCAGGCTGCGGCATTGGCTATGAGTTTTCAACTTTACGCCCGAAAGACTCTTTTGTCGCAGGCGCTGGTGCCAACACTTCAGGCCCACTTTCATTTATGGATATCTACGATAAGATGTGCTTCACCGTGGCTTCTGCTGGTGGCAGAAGAGGCGCACAAATGGGAACCTTTGATATTGGTCATCCTGATGTTGTCGATTTTATTCGTGTCAAAAGAGAAGATGGTCGTTTACGTCAATTTAACCTTTCTTTACTAATTACTGCTGACTTTATGAAAGCCGTTGAGACTGATGAAGACTGGAAACTTTCTTTCCCAATCACTGAGAAAGAAGCAAAAGTTCAAAGTATTATACTCAGCGATACCGATAAAGTTATTTGGCGTGATTGGCCCACTAAAGATGGTTATGTCGTGGATGAAGCGGGCTTAGTGGCTTGCAAAGTATATCGCACCATTAGAGCACGTCGACTCTGGGATATGATCATGGCCTCAACCTATGACTATGCTGAGCCTGGTTTTATTCTTATTGATAAAGTTAATGACGATAATAATAACTGGTTTTGTGAATCCATTCGCGCAACAAATCCTTGTGGAGAGCAGCCGCTTCCACCTTATGGTTCTTGCTTACTTGGCTCAATTAACCTTACTAAATTTGTTTTAAATCCTTTTACAGATGAAGCTAAATTTGACTGGGAAAACTATGACAAAGTTGTGCGTATTTTCACACGCATGCTAGATAACGTTGTAGAAATTAATGGTTTGCCTTTAGAGCAACAACGCCATGAAATCATGCATAAACGTCGTCATGGGATGGGCTACTTAGGTCTAGGCTCAACCATTACTATGCTCAAACATAAATACGGTTCAAAAATTTCATTAGAATTCACAGAAGAAGTCTCTAAAAGAATGGCAATCATCGGTTGGGAAGAAGCTGTTAAGCTTGCCAAAGAAAAAGGAGCTGCCCCGATTCTAGAAGAAACTTTCACCGTTACTGAAGAGATGATGCGCCTGCGTCCTGAGATCAGACATGATGGACATAAAGCGGGTGATAAAATAAAAGGTAAAGTACTTCATGCTAAATACAGTCGCTACATGCAACGTATTGGTAAAGAAAACCCTGAAGTAATTGAACAACTTTGTGAACATGGCGCCCGTTTTACACACCACACTTCCATTGCGCCAACAGGTACCATTTCATTATCATTGGCTAATAATGCCAGTAACGGTATTGAGCCAAGTTTTGCCCACCATTATGCGCGCAATGTTATTAGAGCCGGCAAGAAGACCAAAGAAAAAATAGATGTCTTCTCCTTTGAACTATTGGCATATCGTGAATACATTAATAAAGACGCAATGCCCTTTACCTCAGATGCAAAAAATAAACTTCCAGAATATTTCATTTCAGCCGATGATATTTCACCTATTGAACACGTAGATGTTCAAGCTGCCGCGCAAAAATGGATTGATTCTAGTATTTCAAAAACTGCAAATGTCCCAACAGACTTCCCTTATGAGAAGTTTAAAGATATTTACATGTATGCCTATAAACAAGGCTTAAAAGGGTGCACTACTTTCCGATTTAATCCGGAAGTCTTCCAAGGCGTCTTAGTTAAAGAAGAAGATCTTAAAAATACAACTTATCGTTTCACCTTAAATGATGATTCTATCATTGAATTACGTGGTAATGATGAGATCGAATATGATGGCGAGACACATACTGCGGCAAACTTATATGATGCCCTGAAAGAAGGTTACTATGGAAAATTCTAAGCGAGAAGAAAATATGACTGTTAAAATTGAAAAGCAAATTATCGGATTCAATATTGTTAAAGAAGATGACAAATTAACCGATGCGCCGGCACCTAAAAAGAAAGTAAAGCCTATAGAGCAGATGAGTGAAACTATTAAGCGCCCTGAGGCCCTACTAGGTGAGACTTACAAAATTAAACCGCCACAAGCGGAACATGCCTTATATGTCACGATTAATGATATTTTGCTCAACCAAGGTACTGAGCACCAATCACGCCGCCCTTTTGAAATTTTCTTAAGCTCAAAAAACATGGAACATTTTCAATGGACCATTGCTTTAACTTTAATTATTTCATCTGTTTTTCGTAAAGGTGGCGATATTACTTTCCTAGTAGATGAACTTCGTTCTGTCTTTGATCCAAATGGTGGTTACATGAAACGTGGTGGTAAATATATTCCTTCACTTGTGGCTGAAATTGGTGATGTTATTGAAAAGCATCTAAAGAAAATTGGCATGATTCAAGAAGATGAGTTAGATGATACTCAAAAAGCCTTCATCGAAAGCAAAAAGAAAGAACTAGATGCTAAAACCAATGCTAACGACAACCACTCACCTTTTCCTGCTAACTCAGAAATTTGCACAAACTGCAGCACTAAAGCCATGATTCGTATGGATGGATGTTTGACTTGTTTGAGTTGCGGCTATTCTAAGTGTGGGTAACAAAGTCTTTATTTAAACTACGAATGATTTCAACATCTGTTTTATTATTCGCATTTCATTAGCCTAATTTGCCATCCCAGCAAAGGCATAAGCCTCTACTGATCAAGCACTATAAAGTTAGTTAATCTTTTTGGTGCCATGAATCATTAAGTTCCCACTTCCAGGCATCTTCAACAATTTTTTCAAGTGCTGAATATTGAGGCTGCCAATTTAAACTGCTTTTTGCAAGTTCCGAATCGGCAATTAGCTTTTCAGGATCCCCTGCACGTCTTGGCGTCTCAATAACTTCAAACTCTTTTTGAGTTATTTTTCGTACAACGTCAATCACTTCTCTAACCGAAAAGCCATTACCATTGCCAAGATTATATATCGCAGAGCCATCTGTTTCTTCCATTTTTCTCAAAGCAAGTAAATGTGCTGACGCAAGATCCATAACATGAATATAATCACGCTGACATGTGCCATCTTCAGTATCATAGTCTGTGCCATAAATTGAGACATTTGGCTTTCTGCCAGAAGCCGCTTTAAGTACCTGAGGAATAAGGTGTGTAATGGGTTCATGGAAACCAATATTTACCCCCTCTGCACCTGCCGCATTGAAGTAACGTAAAATCGTAGACTTAAGACCATAAGCAT
>CAXBFV010000054.1:0-6662 GCA_963974985.1 uncultured Gammaproteobacteria bacterium
TAATTCTAATCAATATCGCCGTGGATTTTCTAATAAAGGCGGCTGTTATGAGAAGTTGCAACTTGTTGTGGATGGCCGTCCTATAAAACTAGGCGTTGTAGGTGTTCATTTAGATTCAAACCAGGAAACACATAGAAGGACTGAAGTAAATGAAATTATGTCCGTGTTGAAAGATATGGACTCGGTTATTTTTATGGGGGACCTTAATGAAAATAGAATTGACTTTTCAAGTCCATTAGATGCGAAGACGTGTGCAAATGAGATGTGGCATTTTCGTAATGCTGGCAGAGGTTTACTGTCCAGGTTTACTTTAGACTCTCAAGGTCACTTAAGCTATGATTTAGCAGATAGGATATATGTTGGGTTGCAGCAGGTTGTTCCAGGCTGGGCTTCTCAATGGGGTCTTGAATATCGAAACTTATGTCGTTTTAGCATGTCTCATATTATTGAAGGCGAGGGTGGGATTGATTTTGGTAGAGCCGTTGATGATGCCGGTAATGATTCGGGCTGGGACTCAATGAATGATTGTAGGCCAGTTTCAAATAGCTCGTTTCGTGTTAAGGCTTCGCGTGGCGGGCTTCAAGAGTGTGGATTTTTAGATAACATTGGAATTCAAAATAAAAGGCAGGAGTATTTAAGTTTCCTTTCTTACCCTGCAGTTCACTCAAAACCAAATATCAGCGATCATCAGCCCGTCACTGTGCTATTAAATTTAAATGCTCCATCTGTTGTCGCTCAGGGGAGTCCAGATTTACAGAAATTTACCTGGTAAGAAAGTTTAAATTTACATGCCAGCCATATTCCAGAAACAATTTTTCTTTAAAATCAGGGTATTGAAATTGGAGTTAGGTGCATGAGACTATGCCAACATTTAGTGAGCCATTGCAGTTTGAAGGAAAATCAGAATTTAGAGTCACTGAACTCAGTCGCCAACGACTTGAAGTTAGGCTAACAAAAATTAACCCAAAAAATGGTACAGCTGTAGAGGGTGATTCTAATGTACTAGAAATTAATGGTGCAAACATTACTGAGTTTGATTTACAAGTTGAGTCCTATGGGTTTGTTGGTTCTGTTGAGATGCTTCCTAAACGTTTTGAACATAAGTTTTTTAAACAGATTGTTGGGTTTATAGGTGATTTCCCTGTAAGGATTGATGTCTGTTATCAGCATAAAAAAAATGATTATCAAAAAGAAAAAGGGGATTATCAGCTGCTCTTTTCAGGTTACTTGGAAGCGCAAAATTCATTTTCTCAGGATCATCAGGTGACACGGGGCGATAGCATTTATAGCAAAGGAGGGGTTTTTGTACAAAAAAGTGTACTTAGTTTTCAATTTTGCGACCCGCTTCAGTTTTGGCTAAAGCAGCAAGGCTTAAATGAAGTATTTCAAAAGAAAACTTATCAGAGTGCATTTGAAGAAATACTGAAACCTTTTCATCAGTTATTTACGCTGAGTTTTAGTGAAAAGTTAGATGAGTCATTAAGAAAAAACACCAAACGTCTTATTTGGGCAATGACGTCATTTAATGCAGCTACTACGGCATATGATTATTTATTAACAATTTTAAAAAAATATTCCGCGCAGCTCCAGCTAAACTTCTCAGAGTTTATTTCAGTTGGTGAAAAGGTTCATGTGGAGCTGACGCCATTACAAGAATCAAACGAACATAAGCCGTCTTTTTGGCAAGGGGTGTCTCCTCATCTTTCTACCTATAACGTAGTGCCGCTGGTAACAGGTGACAAGACAGAAGCTATTTTACCAAAAGATAATGATTGGAGGTGGTTGAAGGCCGTCTCTCATCGTAATGTTGCAATATGCCAAACTCAGTATGCAATTCAAAATATTTACCCAAGTAAAGACATCAAGCAGCGCCAGCTTCCAGAAAAAAATACGGAAACCTTGTGTACACAATTTGTAAGGCATCCATATAAACAACCGGATGGATTAGAGGGGGGGCAGAAGAATATCATTGGCTCTATTCGGGCACAGGGAGCTCCTCAACATGTCACAGAGTATGTTTTTTCTGGGATGCCATTATTTGCAGAAGAGCTTGTGCCATTAGGTTTAATCAAGGCGCAGTTTAAAATTGAATATGAGTATAATCAATTTGAGCAATTCAATTTTTTAGGTGAAGATCCATCTGCTGTGTGCGCAGTGCGACTTAACTTGAAGTTAATTGAAAATGGTCTTCGTCCAGACCTGCCGCAAATTGACACGAGCTCATCAGGTCTTTCGAATTATTCTGGGGGGTGGCATAACCTGACCTTTTCTATGATATTGATAGAGCAAGAAAAAGCAGGATTGCTGTTGCCAGAGCTTCAAAAATTACCAGAGTTTGAGTTAATGCAGGGTGTAGTAGTTGCGCATTCTCCAAATCAAGAGCAATCAGATAAAGCACCAAAATATCTTTATGATATTAACCCGGTAAAGGGGGATGACTTAAATAAAGGGTTTAGTCTGGACCCCGCTCAAGAAGAAGAAATGATGTATTGGGTTGAGATCCCGGCATTTAAAAATGATGGGCAAAATTCAAGTACTATTATTCCAGTTCCTGTCAAAATGTTTCAACAAGCAGGCCAGCAATTTGTGCCTTTAAAAAATGGCACAAAAGTTAGTTTAAAGTGTTTCCTAGAGCATGTTGAGGTAGATGAGGTTTTGGCAAGTAATTTAGCGAAACCAGTTTCTGGTTCAGTGCAAACGGAAGCAAGTTTTTGGGGTGCTGGTCAGGAAATGTCCATGTGTGCGGAATCTGACTCAGCGGGTAAGAATCAGAAGCTGACAACTACATTAGATATTCAAGGTGATCAAGCTCAGTCCCACTCCTTAGCCTTTAATGCTGAGACAGGCTCCACTATTTTAAAAGCAGTGAGTGGCAAGAAAGAGTAGGTTTAAAAGTTACCAAATTGTTTCAGAAGGCTTACATAAGAGAAATATTGTGGAAATGTACAGCATTTAAACTGTATGCATTAAAGAAGTTCATCAATTATAAGGAGGGCTCAATATGGCCATAGTAGATGAGATACCAAAATCACGGATTACGCTTAAGTATCCTGTGGAGATAAATGGTAAAAAAGTTAAAAAAGAATTGCCATTTAGAATGATGGTGGTGGGTGATTTTTCACTTGGAAAATCAAAAGACCGTCAAGTGGATTTTGATGCGCGTGACGTCAGACAGCTCGATGGTAAAAATCTAGATGCCACCATTAAAGATATGGGTATTTCTATCAACCTAAATGTTAAAAATAAGATTGATCCTTCAAATGCAGGTGATATTGATGTATCAATTCCAGTAACAAGCGTGAAATCATTTAACCCAGCAAGTGTTGCTGAATCAGTGCCAAAAATTAAATCATTAAACTTAATGAAGAAGTTGCTACAAGAGCTGCAGTCTATGACAGATAACAATAAATCATTTCGTCGCAAATTAAATGAGGTGTTGAAGTCTGAGGAAATGGCGAAAGAGCTGAAAGGCCAGCTCAATACCCTAGATAACTATACACTCTCAGCAGGTGCGGAATCAAATGCCGTAGAAGGAGAAGTGATTCGTGGAGGTGAGCAGTCATGAGCGCAGAAATAAAAACAGAAACCTTGAGTTCGATCCAGCAGATTTTAGCCTCAGCGAGTTTAAATGCCGAACAAACTAGTTTTGCACCCATGGTATCAGAGAGTTTTTCTCAAGTTAATGAGGCGGGCAGTGACGAAGACCGTTTAATGGCGAGTCTTTCAGCTTTGATGGCGAATACTCAAGACGGCGATCTTGCGGGTGGCTTTAATAAAGCAGTGGCGCAGAAGATCATCGATCGCATTGATTTTGCTATTAATGATCAGATTAATGAAATTATTCATCAACCTGAGTTTAAGCATATTGAGGCGCAATTCACGTCATTGCACGATTTAGTCAAAGACACCAATTTCCAAGCTAATATTAAGATTGATTTCTTAGATGTGGATAAAGATGAATTAGCAGAAGACTTTGAATGTAACAGTGTTGATATTGCAGGATCTTCTCTATTCAAGAAGCTTTATGTGGCAGAGTATGACCAATATGGTGGCGAACCCTATGGTTCTGTGATTGGGCTGTATGAGTTTAATCGCTCTAATGAAGATCTTGAGTGGTTGTCTACCATGGGTAAGATTTCTACCGCTTCGCATGCACCCTTTGTATCATCGGTTAGTCCGCAGTTCTTTGGCTGTGAAGATGTTGAAGAGCTCTCGCAAATAAAAGATCTTGAAGGGATGATGAGTCATCCAAAATTTGGCGGCTGGCATAAGTTCCGTAAAACAGAGGAAGCGACTTATGTAGGGTTAACACTTCCGCGTTATACACTTAGATTACCTTATGATCCAGAAGTGAATCCTGCTAATAAAAGTTTAAAAGGGTTTAAGGAAAGTATTAATCCTTTGAATGAGCAAGATTACTTATGGGGTTCAAGTTCGATCCTTTTTGCCAAGAATCTTGCAAAATCTTTTGAGCGTTCAGGCTGGTGTCAGCATATCCGCGGCGTCAAAGCAGGTGGATTGGTTGAAGATCTTGCAACGCACACTTTTAACGTGCGCGGTAAAGAAGAGGTGAAACCACCGGTTGAATTTGTAATTCCAGATCATCGTGAGTTTGAGTTTGCTAAGTGTGGCTTTATGCCGTTGGTCTATGAGAAAAATTCTACGACGGCTTGTTTCTTTAGTGCGCAATCAGCAAAGTTTGCAGAGACGTTTGAGGATCCAAAGGACTCTGAAAATGCACAGATGATTTCAAATTTAGCTTATACCTATTCAATTACACGTATTGCCCATTATGTGAAGTCGGTGATGCGGGATAATATTGGTTCAACAGCGGATCAAGGTTATATTCAAACCCAGCTAAGTCATTGGATTGATAAATATGTCACAACGGTAACTAATCCTGATGACATAACGTTACAGCATTATCCATTTAAAGCTGCTGACATTCAGGTGGAAGCAGTAGATGGTAAGGTAGGGTGGTTTAATTGTTTAATTTCAGTTTTGCCTCACTATCAGTTTGAAGGAATGGATGTCCAGTTAAAAATGGATTCAAGGTTATCATAGAAAACTAAGGAGAATATGATATGTATGGAGAACAGGCACCTACAAGTAGAGTTAAAATACTCGGAAATGGAGGTTTTCAATTTAACGGTAATCTTGCAGCTACCTTGTCTGCTGGTGGTGTCACTAAAATGGCAGCATTTGGTTATTTAAGTAAGTTTACTTTAGATGGAGTGGAACTTAAAAAATTAGATGATCTTAAGGGGATGAAGCCTGGTGAAACTAAACCGGCCAGTATAGAAGCATATGGAATCATACAAGATGCTTATCTTGATGGTGGAGCGACGGGTCAATTAAGTTTATCTGTGTGGATAAGTGAATTAGAAGCCAACGCTTTTGTTGAGGATGTTCGTGATGCTGCTAGGCAGGGAAAAACACCAACGATTGGTTTTTTTATTGTTTCGACTAAGCCTAAGGATAATAAAGGAGATAAAGAAATATTATATTCTGTTTTTTCATCTAATGATGAGTCTGGTTCTGATCCTGGTAGCTTTGAAGCAAGTATATCTATTGGCCCTGAAGATACCCCGCTGATAGATATACATTCTGATATCGAAGCTCCACATAAGGGCTATGAGTTGGTATCGATGGTGTTTGACGCCCCAAGAGCAATCGCGTATTTACATACCCAACCTGCTAAAGGCAAGAAGAGAGCCGGACCGTACGGTTTGGGGTTACCTGCATAAGCGTGGTGAGATTATGAAGCAACCAAACTGGAAAAATGGACAACGACTTCTTCCTGAGCACTTCAGAGCCAGTGAATCTGCACTGATGCAGACCGCGCAGGCGACAGAAGTGCTTCAAGGAAAAGGTGGCCATGGTTTTGCTGAGATGATGATTAATGCATCGATGCTTGAGTCAGGCGTGTTGCAGTTTTCTAGTTTGAAACTAATTGGTCAGATGGGGCGTTTTTTTTCCCTGAATGATAATCTTATTTCAGTTCCTTGTCAGTTAGATGCTGTGGCAGAAGGTGCTGCAAAGCTATCACTCTATCTTGTGGAGGGAAATCCTAAAGCAGTAGAGTTAAATGGTCAGCAGATTGAGACGATTCAATACAAGGCAGTGTTAGATACAGTGGCGCCAGAAGGTGTGATTTCATCTCTTCCTTGTGTGGATGTCAGTCAAAAACCAAATGGTGAATGGGAAGTCAAAACACATCCCAAGATGCCATTACTCAGTTTTAAAAATAATTATTTTTGGCCGCGTTATAAGCGCGAAGTTGAAAGTCTTGTAGTGTGTGTTGAGAAGCGCATACAAGATGATCAAATGGGTAACCTTTCACCCTCAAAATATATGATGTCTCAGGACATGATGTCACATTGTTATCAATTGACGCAATGTTTGCATACGGTTGAGTTAGGTGGTGATGCATCCCCTCAGACTTTGTTTGCGACCCTGTACCGATTTTATATTGCCTGTGTCATGTATTCAGATGATGTGCCTGTAACGGATTTAGTCTATGTGCATCAAAAAGGCATTGAGTCGTTGGATAAAATTATCCGAGCAATTAATGTCATGATTCGATATGAAGTGCAAGCACATTCAGTGCTGCCTTTTGAACAGAATGAGCGTTATGTCACGATTGAGAAAATTCCAAAAGT
>CAXBFV010000055.1:0-6585 GCA_963974985.1 uncultured Gammaproteobacteria bacterium
CAAGTCGCTTACTTAAACCAAGCTAGTTTGATTTATTCTGGAAGCCAGGTAAAAAATAACCCTAACAGCAACTGGTTAAGTGCATACAACCTAAATATTTCACATGAAGTTTCTGCTGGTAATGGGTCATTAAACGTAACCACAGAATCTTTTTTTAATAGCCAAAATGATTCAGCCTCTCAAGATTTAAGCATAAATGATTTTTATTACCTTTATAATGCCAATCCACTCCTTTTAAGAGCGGGAACATTAAATACATCTTCAGACATTCTGCTCGGCAGCAGATCACTCATAGGTGTATCTGCCAGCAAGAACATACTTTTATACCCCGATCAGCAAGGGTCAATAGGGACACCTGTTTTCCTGTATTTAAACAGTCGCACCCAAGTACAAGTATTTAAAGATGGTAAAATTATTTACGCTTCAGAACTCTCTCCTGGGAATCAAAAATTAAATACCAACTCATTTCCTGTAGGAAGCTATAATATTGAAATTAAAACTACAGACCAATATGGCGTAAAGAAAACCCGGCAAACATTTTTCTCTAAATTTTTAGGTTTACCCAATAATGGTGCCACAAACTACAGCATAGCCCTTGGCCTTCTTTCCTCAGCAGGGAACAATCAAGATGCATCCGTCAATACCCAAAAATTTTTCCCCACTCCTGAAAAAAAGCCCGTTCTAAATGCAAGCATTACACAATCACTTAATGCCAGCACGTTTTACAGTCTTAATACACTTGTTGGCAGGCTTTCTGAAGGCTACTTATCAGCTAGCTTTTCAAAGTACTTTAATGAATTTCTTATCACTGTTGGACAAATGGCATCTACCAACCAACAACTTTCATCTTTACTGACCGTCAATGCAAACTACCAGAATTTTTCTTTGTTTTCACAACTTTCCTATTCAAAACAATTTAAGCCAATTAGCCAAGACGCACTCTTCATCACAGAAAGCGGCACTACATGGCAAAACTCTGCTAACTTTAATCTAACAGAGCAACTTTCCACATCTCTCAACCAAAGTTTTAGCCGCTCTAATGGGCAAAGCTCCATGAGCTACGGCATTGCAATTAATCAACAAGTTCTTAGCTCAAATAATTGGAACTTATCTCTAAATAGCACAGCCTCTAATACGACAGATGAAGGCTACTTTTTAAGTATCGGCTTTAATATAAACTTTTCTAATCCAAATTGGGATGTCAATTATATTCCAAGCTTATCTAATCAATCAAATAATGATAATCGGAATCGAAATACAGATCTTAACAACTCTCTAACTATTAATAATTTTACACCTTTAGAGTCTGGTTACCTAAGTCTTGGCGCTAGTGCTGAAAATGACACAACTGATGGAAATTCTTGGGGAACATCCATGACGCTTTATAATCATTACATCAATGCCAACCTTTTATTCCAAGACGCTCCTTTATCACGCAGCTTATCTGGAATGCTTACAGGCGGTTTTTTATATACAGATAATACATTATTTTTCCAACAACAAGCCTGGGTCAATAATGCAGGCTTTATTGCAAATGTTAAAGCACCTAAAAACATCGAATATGAAATTTTAGATGGGGAATTCCCAATCGGGAAAGGTCAAACCAACAAACCTGCAATTTTCTACTTTTTTCCTTATACTGAACACAATATTCGAATTGTTGTAAAAGGCGCGACACAATTTTCATATTCCAAAGCACCCCAAAAAATTGTCGTCTATCCCGGAAATTTTCAAACACTAAATTGGGATTTAAAAAGACAAGTCATCCTTATTGCTTTTGTTAAAAATAAAGTGGGCCAACCCCTTAAAAATGCCATTCTATATCAAAATGGCCAACCTTCCATTTATCAGACAGACAACTCAGGCATGATCCAAGCCAATATTTTAGCAAAGACTCAAACTCTCTCTTTTAAAAGTGGTAAAAAAATGTGCATCGTTAATATCCCTAAACAAAAGGGAGATCAAAATTATTTATGGCTAAAAGAAGCTGCTTGCAAGTGAATATTTAATGACCATAAAATTGAAGTATTCACCATTCTCCACTAGGCTCTAATTACACTTTATTTTTCATATCTTGACAAAATGAAAATATTTATACTATTTTATTTTTTAATCTTTGCTCTAATTTCAGGCTCAAGCATCGCAAATGAAAGTTTCACTGCATCTATTAAAATTATGAAACCAACCTCTCATTTAACAATCGGCCATGCACAAAATAAAAAAAATTATTCAGAAAAAGCACAAAAAATAAATCTTGATAGCCCACTTCATATCTCTCAAGTTAATACAGGCAATACTTATACTATTACGTTAAAAAACACTCAAAATACAATAATAAATGGCGTATCAGGAATCGCGCTCTCATCTCAAAATTCAAAAAAATCTCAATTAGGTGCCGTCATTTCAACAATGTCATGGAAAACAGCTGCTCACTCCAATCTTAAATTTAGCCATTCCTCAGGAAACTGTTCCATAAACAATCAAGCTGAAATACAATTTGATTCCAAATCTGGAAGCTGTACTGTTTCTATTTCTGGCAGGCAGTTAAACCAACTTACACCGCAAAAAGGGAATTACGCTCAGTTTTCTGGCTATACTAAACCAGGTGCTTATGGTCAATTTAGCCAGCAGATAACATACTCTATTAATCATAATTAACGTGAATTTATAAAATAGGATTTTAAATGAAATCTCTCTATCACAATCCAAGATGCTCTAAAAGCCGTGAAGCTCTGGCCTATCTACAAACAACAAACACGCAGTTTGAAGTTGTCGAATATCTTAAAACCCCGTTGAGTTCTGAGGCCATTCTTGAAATTCCTAGAAAATTAGGGCTACCCGTCTCAAAAATCATTCGTACTACAGAAGCTTTATTTAAAGAGCTGGCCCTTTCTATTAATGACCAAAAATCAGATCAAGCGTGGGCAGAAATCTTAGCCGCTAACCCTAAGCTTATTGAGCGCCCTATCTTAGTAACTGAAAAAAGTGCGGCCATTGGCCGGCCTTTAGAAAACATTATATCGCTTACAAAGGTTTAACTTTCCAAAGCCTTAGTTTATTTTACACTCAGAACATTTAAAATATAAAAGCAAATATCCTACAAAGATCAGAAGCAATGCTGAGAAACTTTCCGCCATACACCTCTTTAACTCCATGATTTTTATGTGCATTATGAAAAACATAGAAAGTAAATGGATTCAATCCAACCTTATCTATAGCGCAGTAAATGGAAAATTATGCAAAGGAGAATCAAGGAATGAACAATACAAACACATATGAGAACCTAATTCTAGCAGCTCAAGCTGACTCATTAGAAACAGCATGGATGGAAGGCTACGCACATGGCACTAGTGAAACCCATCAACATTTACAAAGTCCTTACGCTACAGCATCACAAGCACATAGCCATTGGCAAGAGGGTTGGGATGCCGGTTTCTATCATGAAGCTGCACGTTACCCGGAGCTTCTAATTGAACTAGAAAACGCACCTGAAGTCGTTTCTTTAAATGGCAAAGCGCAAGGCAAATTCAACATCCTTAACAAATGGGTGTATGGCGTAGGTTTTGCCGTGAGTGCTGCTGCTGTTTATGCTTTGATGGCGGCTTAATAACCTTTTCACCTAATATCTCTCGTAAATTATTTATGGCTTGTGATAAGTATAGATTCTTAACATCTCAGGCCTGACAATCTCTTTAAATCCTATTTCAAATAAAAGCACATGAAAAAACTTAGCCTCAATCTTATTAAACTCTGTAATATTTTGAGTGACCTCAATTTCCATGACGGTACCGCGCTAGGAGAACAGCTTGGCATCTCTCGTGCCGCCATTTGGAAAATGATTCAAAAGCTACAAAATTATGGCGTGACCATTCAATCTATAAAAGGCAAAGGCTATCAGCTTGATGCGCCACTTTGGTTATTGGATACAAAAATTATTCAAGAAGAGTCTAATCTCTCAGATCTTGAGCTCACTGCTTTTGAAGAAATCGACTCTACAAACTCTTATCTTACGCAATATAAAGCCTCTTCCCCACAAGCTTGTCTGGCAGAATATCAAACACTGGGAAAAGGGCGCTTTGACAGAGCCTGGGCTTCTCCTTTTGGGCAAAACATTTATCTCTCAGTCGCACTACGACTTCATCAAGATATGAGCACCTTAGGCGGCTTAAGCTTAGCCATTGGTATTAAAGTCTGTGAGCTGTTAGAAAACTTATATACACTGCCTCACCTCCTTTCCTTAAAATGGCCCAATGATATTCTTTATGAGGATAAAAAACTGGCCGGCATCCTAATTGAGGCTCAAGTCGAGGCAAATGGCAGCTGCCGACTTATCATTGGTATTGGTATCAATATCAATATGATATCACAGCAGAATATCCTCACGCCTTGGACCTCAATTAAACGGATTACCCACAAAGATATTAATCGAAATAATTTAGCGGCTGACTTGATCGCTTGTATTCATGACTGCGCCAACAGCTTTGACAGCAAAGGTCTTGCTCACTATCAAACACGCTGGAACAAACGTGACTATCTTCATGGAAAAGCGATTACATTAAAACATTTCAAGAATGGTGTTTCTGGATTTGCTGAAGGGATTGATGCCCAGGGGCAGCTGCTTATCAAACTTCCAAATGGCGAGCAAAAAACATTTTCTTCAGGGGAAACAACACTACAAAAATAATGAGGGCTATCTTCGGCTTATTCTTTTTGGAAGCAACATACAAAGTGGAATACAAATAACGGTCATAATGGGTAACATTGCCATCGCATAATCATAATCTCTTATCTGGAAATGCTCTGGGTTTAAGGCGACATGTACGAGAATCCAACCAAACAAAGGCAATAAAATCGCACCCAATAAATTATTCAACATATTAATTCCGGATACAGATGTGGCGGTGGTGCCCTTAGGAGAAAGAGATTTTCCTATTTCAAAAACAAGCAGCTCAGGCCCCACGGATGCCCCTAATAATATAATCAAGATAGTAAACATCCAAATTGGCATCGGCATATAAATTAACACCACTGAAATAAGCGTCATTAAACAGGCACTAATAACGAGCATCAGACGAAAACGATTCGTATAGGCTGAAATAAAAGACACTATAATAAACCCTACGGCGCTCCCAATAAAAAGCAATGAATTAAGCCACGCTGCCATTGATGCGGTTACACCAAGTTTAGATTGGATGAAATCAATGCCCCACAATGAAGCAATGACATTAATAGGAATAAAAAGTACGGCACCTACAAAGCCCGCAACCCAAAACTGATATTTCTTTAAAATAATCATCAACAGCTTTAATTGATACATTAAAGTCTGCTTATTTTTTCCTTGTCTCGCTTCTTTATAGTCCGCACTGTCTTTAATAAATAAGAACATCAAGACAAATACCCCTACTCCTATGTAGGTAAAAATATTATTGCCTGCTCTCCATCCCAAATGCTGGACGAACGATTCTAATACTGTATCGGCAACAAGCCCGCCCATAATACCTATAAAAGAAGTAATGCCCATAAACCCTGAAAAAAATCGAGTAGGCAGCCACATCGCTGCAATTTTAGCCGCACCAATAAACCCAAAGGCTGATCCTATCCCCATCAATACACGACCTAGAATGGCCATTTCGTAATTAGGTGCGATTGAAAATAAGAAATTCCCCAGCATGCATATAAACATCGCACCTGAAATGACCCATTTACAATCATACTTATCTAAGATGATCCCAGCAGGAATTTGAAAAAGAACATAGGCATAAAAATAAGCTGCACTTAAAAACCCAAGAGATGTGGCGCCAATCCCTAAGGATGTCTCCAAACCTGATGTCATTACACTCGGTGCCACACGAATGAATAGGTCATAACTATAAAAAAGTGCGCTTAAAAAACAAATAAAAATAACAAATAATGTCACTTTTTTAACTGGCTTCTGCATGCATTTAAGTCTTTGGTGACTTTATGTTGCTAAGGATCCTACAAGGGTTTTACTTAAAAGTAAAATATAATATTTTGTATCAATCTCTCTATGCATCAACAAGTTATCTTAATAACTTTCTTTGTAATCTCTGCCAATTCATCTGCCGTTTCCACACTCATATTCAAGGGTGGTAACCAATATAGTGTATTACCAATAGGTCTTAATAACGCACCTAACTCTCCTGCTTTTTGAGTAATCATTGATTCAGAACTCCGTCTAACAATATACAAAGAATATTGCAGACACATAAAAGTATTATATTTGAGTCAAAATATATTGGAGTGTCAGTTATTAAGTGTATCATATCCGAGCCTACAACTTCTCTCTGGATTCATATGAAACAAATATATACGTTCTCTAGTACATTATTTTTAATCTTTATAAGCTTACTTATAATGAGTTTTCTTTTTAAGCCAACTTATGCCTTGCCCACAACAGCAAATATTGAGGCACATACCGTACTTACGGTTAAAACAATTAATCAGATCTATAATAAAGCTGAAGACGGCGACGCAAACGCTCAAGCAGAGTTGGCAACAGGCTACATCACAGGCAGTATTGGCAACATCCCCAACTATTCTCGAGCAATCTACTGGTTAGATAAA
>CAXBFV010000056.1:0-6574 GCA_963974985.1 uncultured Gammaproteobacteria bacterium
CCTGTGTAATGGTGTCTAAATTTATTGCTTTTGAAGCAGCCTTATCAGTTTGGGTAATTTCAGGCCATTGATCTAAAGAAGGTACTTCGAACTCCGCAGCGCCTGAACCATCTAGTGTAAAATGGATGTGGCGAGTAGACGCACAATTTGGAATCAATGCCACAGGCTTGCAGGCCGCATGGGTTGGAAATTCATTTACTTTTACATCCAACACTGTGGTTAACCCACCTAAACCTTGAGCACCAATACCCAAGGCATTAATCTTATAAAACAATTCCAGTCGCAATTCTTCCGTACTGTTTTGCGGACCACGATCAATTAAGTCTTGGATATCTACATGACCATTCAAGGATTCCTTAGCCAAAACCATTGCTTTTTCAGAAGTCCCTCCAATTCCAATACCAATAATTCCTGGCGGACACCAACCAGCACCCATCGTCGGTAACATCTCTAATACCCAATCCACAATACTGTCGCTTGGATTTAAAACTTTAAACTTAGACTTAAACTCAGAACCTCCACCTTTTGCTGCAATATCTACATCCACTTTATCACCAGAGACTAAATTAATGTGAACCGTTGCAGGTGTATTATCTTTGGTGTTTTTACGTGCGCCATGCGGTGGATTAACGATTGAGGCTCTTAAAGGATTATCTGGATTGCTATAGGCACGACGCGTACCTTCATCTACAAGTTCTGAAACAGTACGACTTGTATCATCCCATTTCACATCCATGCCGACATTCACAAAAGCACAAACCATCCCCGTATCTTGACACATAGGGCGCTGCCCTTCTGCCGACATTCTTGAGTTAATTAAAATTTGCGCCATCGCATCTTTTGCTGCAGGTGACACTTCTTTTTGATAAGCATCATGCATTGCATCAATGAAATCTTTTGAATGATAATAAGAAATATGCTGCAACGCATCTTCAATACTTTTAATAAAATCTTCCGCCTTAATTATACCCATCACAATTAAACCCCATTAGTTTTGATCTAAACTTTTACCATTTTGATTCAACGAGTTTAGTGAAGAAAAGTATTATAATCCAGTTCTAGCACCACTCTCTTAACACCTAGATCATCTGCACTATTTTATAAAAAACTAATCGACCACTTATCATTTGCTGACTTCCCCGTTGACTCAAAAAAAGCATTCCTATATGTTGTCTTAGATACGATTTTTTCATTAAAATTATCTTCGTGTTATAACAGATTCATATCTAGATCAAACACATCCAAATTTCTTTTTTTGGGGGGAGCATGGCTGAACAAGAACTAAAACGTGGCTTACAAAGCAGACATCTTGCAATGATTGCCCTGGGTGGCTCAATTGGTACGGGTTTATTTTTAGCAAGTGGTGGCGCAATTGCCGAAGCAGGCCCAGGCGGCGCAATGCTGGGATATGCATTGATTTCGATTATGGTTTATTTTTTAATGACAAGCCTAGGTGAAATGTCGGCTTATTCCCCGACAACAGGTAGCTTTTGTCAATATTCTGGACAATATGTAGATCCTGCTTTTGGTTTTGCTATGGGATGGAACTACTGGTTTAATTGGGCCATTACGATTGCCGTAGAGGTGCTTGCTGCATCACTGATTATGCAATTCTGGTTTCCTGGGAGCCCTACTATTTACTGGTGTATTGGCTTTTTTCTACTCGTGTTTTCACTTAATGTTGTTGCTGTAAAATATTTTGGTGAATCAGAGTACTGGCTTTCCATGATTAAAGTTTCTGCTGTTGTTATCTTTATTATTGTGGGCGCACTGACCATCTTTGGCATGGTGGGCCATAGTGGTACCGTAGGCTTTCATAATTGGACCATTGAGGGTGCGCCATTTCATAACGGGTTTTTAGGTTTTTTAGGTGTCTTCTTGATTGCTGGGTTCTCTTTTCAAGGGACTGAGCTTATTGGTGTCGCAGCAGGTGAAGCCAAAGACCCACATAAATCAATTCCCAAAGCAATTAAAAGTACCTTCTGGCGCATTGTGATTTTCTACATCTGTGCCATTGGTGTGATTAGTTTCCTTATTCCTTACACAGATCCAAATCTTGCCAATGCAAGCTCCGATGTCACCCTTAGCCCCTTTACTATTATTTTTAAAGATGCTGGTTTTACCTTTGCCTCCACGCTAATGAATGCTGTCATTTTAATTGCTGTGCTGTCTGCTTGTAATGCCAGTATGTATTCAGCAACCAGAACACTTTGGTTTATGGGTAAAACCAAGCAAGCACCAAAAATTTTCTCAAAACTGACCCGCAGCGGAATTCCTTATATGGCACTTCTTGCAAGCTGTTTAGTTGGCTCTATGTTTTTGCTAACTTATAAATTTAACAATGGTCTTATATTCCTATGGCTTGTTAATATTTCTAGTCTTGCAGGCTTTATTGCTTGGTTTGGAATTGCCTTAAGTCATCTGCGTTTTCGACGCGCTTTTGTGAAACAAGGTCGAGATCTAAATGACCTCCCTTATCGTTCTAAATTTTTTCCTTACGCACCCATGATTGCTATGGCCTTTATTTTAATAATCATCTGCGGCCAACAAATTAATAGCATCGCTGCAGGCACCCTTTCTTGGCAACAATTTTTAGCCACTTACATTGGACTATTTTTATTTTTAATCATTGGTATTGTCTATAAAATCAAAAAGAAAACCAAACTGGTCCCTTTAGAAGACTGCCCTTTTCACGGCCGTGATGAATTAATAACACAGGATCCAAACGAATTATAATAGTTATATTTTTAGGCTACACTCTCATATACACATAATTAGATAGAGTATTGCAATCATGAGAAAACAACTCTGTTCCTTATGTACCGCTTTACTCTTAATAACCTTACTTCCATTTAGTTACGCAAAAAGCATTTCCCCACATTTAGGTGATGCCTCAAATAATAAGATTCCTGCCACTGAAGCAAAACTTTTAGGCCAGCAAGTCCTTGCCCAAATTTCTAAGCAAACACCGCTCATGGATGACCCAATCCTCAACGATTACATCAATAATCTTGGTCACACTCTCTTAAGTTATAGTGAGTTCCCAACCACCAACATTCGTTTTGTAATACTAGAATCAGATCAAATAAATGCCTTTGCCTTACCTGGCAATATTATTGGTTTTAATAGTGAACTCATTCTTAAAGCTCAATCTGAGGGTGAACTTGCAGGCGTTGTGGCACATGAAATTTCGCATATTACGCAAAATCATTTTTACCGCACGCTTGAATATCAACAAAATGCTTATCTTGGGAATATCCTTACACTTCTCGCGGCAGCCCTTGCCGCCTCAGTACAACCACAAGGTGCTCAAGCCATCTTAACTGCAGGGCTCGGCACACAACAGCAAAAGATGATTGGTCATGTTCGCGAATATGAATATGAAGCAGACCGTGTTGGCACACAAGTTTTAACCCAAGCGGGATACCCTGCAAAAGCAATGGCTGACTTCTTTACACGCCTTCCTCAGGGCACTTATCATAATGCCGTATTTGAATCCATTATGACCCACCCCCTCCCCTCAAAACGTTATGGTGAAGCACTTAATAGGCAGGCTCAAACCAAAAGCTTTACGCCAGAACAAAAAATAAATTTTAAATTCATTCAAGCAAGATTGATCGCGCTTACAAGCAAAAACCCTCCTCAGTTATTAGTAGAGACAAGCCGTTTACCACAAACGGATCTTCAGCAGCCACAAAATAAATATTTAATGGCACTACTGTATCAAAAAACCAATGCAAAAAATTTAGCTTTAACAGCCATTAAAAATCTCTATCAAAATCACCCAGAATCTCTAGTTATTGCGGCAACTTATTTAGAGTTCCTTTTACATGATAAAAAATTATTAGATCTGCAAAAAAACCTAAAAAAAATTGAACCCATATTTTCTTATGCTTACCCTATTCTTCTTATTCAGGCAAAACTTAAGCTCGCACTACAGCAACCCAAAAAATCTGAAGTCATCCTTAAAGATATTATTGAGTTTTACCCTAATCAACCTGAAGCCTATGGACTCTTATCTCGTGTACAAAAAAAACAAAAGGATATCGGCCTTGCGCACTACTACATGGGCAAGTTCTATTTGCTAAAAGGACGACTACATGAAGCCTTGGTACAGTTTCAACTTTCTATAAAAGACATTCCAACAGATAATTATTTATATAAAAAAACGGTTCAAAAAAGAGATCTATTAAAAGAACATATTTTCTAATTCCTTTAAACTCCCTCTATGATTAAAGTAATTCAAAATACTTTGAAAACTATGAACAAAAAAAATGTCTTATTTGTTGGCTGGCTGATGTGGCTTTTATCCGCATTATTTTATGCTCTGGATTATTTTCAACATACAGCCCCCAGTGTCTTAATCGAACCCATTTCCCATAGCTTAAATTTAAGCATCATTCACCTAGGGAATGTCATGAGCATTTATTTCCCTATTTATGCTATTTCTCAAATTCCTGCAGGTATGATGCTTGATAAATTTGGTTATCGGCGCGTGCTCTCTATTGCCTGTATCATTGTAAGCCTGGGATTACTTGCAATTGCCATGAGTACTGGTATGACACAATTAGTCATTGGTAGGAGTTGAATTGCAGTAGGTTCAGCTTTCGCCTTCCTGGGCGCCTTAAAAGTTGCTTCAGATTGGCTCACGCCTAAAATGTTTCCTATTGCGGTGGGTTTGACCAATACAATAGGTGTCATGGGCGGCATGTTTGGACAAGCATTTTTGGGCGAAATGATTGAGCGCTATGACTGGCGTACATCATTATGGATGATTACTATTTTTGGTTTTTTGTTGGCGGCTTTTATTTTTCTAACCCTTAGACCAAAAGCACCGCCACTGAATGACCCTGCTCCGTTAAAACTCAGCACTGCTAGCTTCCATATCATTAAGCAACCACAGCTTTGGCTTATTGCACTTTATGCCGGCATCATGGTGGGCACGGTTGTGAATGCCTTCTCAGAACTTTACGACGTTATTTTCTTACAATATATTTATCATCTCACCACCGAGCAAGCCGCCATTATGAGCACAATGATATTTGTAGGGATTGCTGTAGGTGGGCCTACTCACGGCATTATTTCAAATTTATTTCCTCAAAGAAAACACTGGATGCTCATTGGGAATGTTTGCACCATTATCATCTTTGGACTAATCGTCTTAGTGCCTAAATTGGTCCCCATAGATTTACTTTATGTCCTTTATTTTCTATTAGGTTTTTTTGTATCCAGCATGCTGCTAGGGTTTGCCGTTGCAAAAGAGATGTTTCCAAAATCAGTGCATGGCATCACCATGGCTTTTATTAATATGATTATTGCGTTATGCGGGGCTTTCTTTCAACCATTACTCGGAGAGCTTTTTGAGTTTTTAAATGGTAACTTAGACAAAATACAAAACCCGCATACTTTTAATATCGGTTTTTTAGTGCTGCTTATTCCACTGGCTTTAAGTTTTATTTTTTGTTTGAAAATTAAAAAGACTCTTTAACAAAGTCTGCGTCAGTAGCTTTGATTTTTATTAAACTTTATCTGGACGCACACCCAGCACTTTCAAACTCTGCGCCATAATCTTTGCCACGATAGGTGCCGATACTGATCCACCCCCATAGCTTTCACCTTTAGGTCCATCTACCACAACGACAACGACAAGTTCAGGATTTGTTGCAGGCGCTAAGCCTGAGAAAACGGCCATATAATCATCGGTAGCATAACCGCCTTTAATTGCTTTACGCGTGGTTCCCGTTTTACCCGCCATGTGATAACCCCAAATTTTAGCTTTAGCCCCCGTACCACCTTCACCTTCCACCACATTTTCAAGCATCGCTAACACTTTATAATCAACAACCTGAAGCGCTTCAATTTTTTCACCTTTATTTTTACGAATGAAAGTAGGCTTGACTAACTTTCCATGATTGCCTAACGCGGCATAGCCACGGGCTAATTGTAGTGCGGTTAGATTCATACCATAGCCAAAAGATAAGGTCGCAAGGGGAAACTCTCCCCATTTCCTAGGCATGGGCACATAGCCTGAACGCTCACCCGGAAACTCCACACCTGAAGTTTGCCCAAACCCAAACTCACGCATGGTGTTTGGCAACATCTCATGGGGTAAAGAAAGGATCACTTTTGAAATACCCACATTACTTGATTTCAATAAAATATAACCTAAATTCATATCTCCGTAATTACGAAAATCTCGCACTGTTTTGCCACCCACGCGATAATAACCGGGAGAGGTTTTAACAATAGATTCAGGTGTATACTCACCACTTTTTAAACCCGTTACTGCTGAAAAAGTTTTCATCACTGAACCCGGTTCAAACACATCGGTCACCGCACGATTTCGACGTTTTTCTGGAGTGGCTGTTTTCATATTATTTGGATTATAAGAAGGTTGATTCGCCATTGCTAAAATTTCACCTGTTTTGACATCCATGACCACAACACTACCCGCTAAAGCATTATTTTTGATTACCCCTTCTTTTAAAGCTTTATAAGCGATGTATTGAATTTTCCGATCAATACTAAGCGCCATATCATTACCATTCTTAGACGCTTTCCCTTTGCCTAACTT
>CAXBFV010000057.1:0-6537 GCA_963974985.1 uncultured Gammaproteobacteria bacterium
TGAAAACGATTCATCCTATTGCTCCCCTCTTACTTTCCAATAACTATCTAAGTCTTTATCACCTCGACCAGAGAGGTTAATTAAAATTTTATCTTCTTCTGAAAATTGTTTACTCATTTTGCAAGCAAGTGCCACTGCATGTGCCGACTCAAAAGCAGGAATAATCCCTTCTATTTTAGATAACTCCTCAAAAGCATCTAGCGCTTCGTCATCTGTCACTGAAAAATAACGCGCACGTCCTGTTTCTTGCAAGTGTGCGTGCTCAGGCCCAACACCTGGGTAATCTAATCCCGCTGAAATTGAATAAGGTTCTGTAATTTGCCCTTCATCATTCTGTAAGAACAAAGAATGCATACCATGAAACACACCCGGTTGGCCTTCACCCATTGTTGCCGCATGTTCTCCAGTCTCAATACCAAGACCGGCAGGCTCAGCCCCGTAAATAGCTACAGCCTTGTCTTCTAAAAAGCCTGAAAATAATCCTATTGCATTACTACCGCCACCCACACAAGCATAAATTGCATGAGGCAAGCCACCCGTTTGTTTTAACATTTGGCGCCGCGCTTCTAAACCAATCACCTCATGAAAATAACGCACTAATTTTGGAAAAGGATGCGGACCTGCAGCCGTACCAAAACAATAATAAGTATCTTCAGCATTAGTAATCCCATCATTAATCGCATCTTTTAAAGTTGCCCCACCAGACGCCACAGAATGCACTTTAGCACCAAATAATTTCATTCGAGAAACATTTGACTGTTGGCGGGCGATGTCTACCGCCCCCATATAAACCTCTACATCTAGGCCTAACATCGCACCACACATTGCCGTTGCAACACCATGTTGTCCGGCACCTGTTTCAGCAATGATTCTTTTTTTACCTAAATACTTCGCCAATAATAATTGGCCAATTGTATTGTTTGTTTTATGGGCACCGCCGTGTAATAAATCTTCACGCTTTAAATAAATCTGACAGCCATACTTCTCGGATAATCTTTTAGCATGCGTGATAGGCGTTTCACGTCCTGCATACTCTGCCAACAACCCATGAAACTCTTTTTGAAAAGCATCATCTTGCTGAATCTCAATAAATCCTTGCTCGACTTCAGCCAGAACATTGAGCAAGCTTTCAGGGGCATAAAACCCACCAAATTGTCCAAATCTTGTTTCTAATTTCATGCTTTTTAAAATGACTGGAAATCCTAACAACCAGCCTATCATAAAGGCTTTTAGCTGTCAGTCCCAATCAACCTCATCTCAACCATAAATGACACTATAAAATTTATTTTAAACTGTATACAATACCCACCAATTTAAAATGAGTAGAGCTACAAAATGTTAGAGACACAACATCATAAACTTATTATCTTAGGATCAGGCCCCGCTGGTTATACCGCAGCAATCTATGCTGCACGTGCAAATTTAAAGCCTGTTGTTTTGACAGGCATCGAACCTGGCGGACAGCTTACCACTACTACTGATGTAGACAACTGGCCTGGTGAAGCAGAAGGCATTCAAGGACCTGAGTTAATGCAAAAAATGCAGGCCCACGCTGAACGTTTTGACACACAGGTTATTTATGATCACATTCACACTTCAGACTTGTCCAAAGCACCTTATAAATTAGAAGGTGATAATGCTATCTACACCTGCGATGCACTGATTATCGCTACAGGCGCTTCGGCAAAATATTTAGGTCTTCCCTCTGAAGAAGCCTTCATGGGAAAAGGTGTCTCAGCCTGTGCCACCTGCGACGGATTCTTTTACCGCAATAAACCTGTTGCAGTAATCGGCGGTGGTAATACAGCAGTTGAAGAAGCCCTCTACCTTTCCAATATTGCCAGTGAAGTGATTGTCGTACATCGTCGCGATGAATTTCGTTCTGAGAAAATCCTAATTGACCATATTAAGAAGCGTGCCGCTGAAGGCAATATCTCTTTTGAATACTTTTACACCCTGGATGAAGTCTTAGGGAATGAAATGGGTGTAACAGGCATCCGCATCAAGCATGTTAAAACAGGTGAAACCAAAGAAATTACTGTGGATGGTGTATTTATTGCTATTGGCCATAAACCTAACACCGATATTTTTAAAGATCAGCTCGACATGAAAGATGGCTATATAACCGTACAATCAGGTACTGCTGGAAATGCTACAGCAACCAGCATTCCTGGTGTTTTTGCAGCAGGTGACGTTTCTGATCACATTTATCGCCAAGCTTGTACTTCAGCAGGCACGGGATGCATGGCAGCACTTGATGCAGAAAAATATTTGGACCAATAACGACACGCACCACTTTTTTGTTGATAACAAACCCAAATTCAGGCATCATTCCCGCGGAATTTGACTTACAGTTTTAAGTATCGCAATAAAATTTTGCATAATCATTAGTAAATATGAAACGGAAATAGAATGGCTAAAGAAGAAAATATTGAAATGGACGGCGTCGTAATTGACTCACTTCCTAACACTATGTTTAAAGTAAAACTTGAAAATGGGCATATCCTTATTGCCCATATTTCAGGAAAAATGCGTAAAAACTATATTCGCATTTTGACTGGAGACGACGTTAAAGTTGAACTTTCTCCTTATGATCTTTCAAAAGGTCGCATTACCTATCGCGGAAAATAATCCGCGATTATAGCTTCAACTAAGCTCTTTTATCTCAATTACAATACTTAATTCGCCTCTGCCCTTTTATATAGCAGCGGGAAGCATTAAGGACAGTTTGCCTCCATTAAAGCATCCCATCCAAGTTTTTGATATTGTTTAGCTGCTTGCTCAGGATTATCTGCACCATAAATTCCACGCCCTACGATAATAATATCCGAACCTTTATCACAAATGATATTTTTGGGAGTATTATAGCTTTGCCCTAGATTATCTCCGGATGTTTGAACCTGAACTCCTGGCGTCATTGTTATAAAACCAGCACCTTGTATCAGCTCTTCTTGTGCGATAAATCCCATTACGAAATCCGTATTATTTTGTGCCATTTTTACAGTTTCTTGAATATAACTTTCTGAAAATAAATTTCCTTTGCTGCTCATTTGCGCCAATAATAATAAGCCAACATCTCGTCGCCCTTTACAACCTTCACGAAGTCCAGAAATAATACCCTCTCCAGGCAAAACATGTGCATTAATAATGTCTGCCCACTCTGAGATTTTATAAACACCATTTTTAACTTGACGCAAAACAGTATTGCCAATATCTGCAAATTTGCGATCTTCAAAAATAAGGAAATTATGCTTATCAGCAAGTTGCCTAAGCTTATAAGTAAGCTCTGGCGTGAAGTCCTCAACAATATCAATATGTGTTTTTAAAACACATATATGAGGCGCAACTTGCTCAACAAGCTTAATCAAATCCACGGCCTTAACTAAATCAGCTGAAACAGACAAGTTTGATTTTTTATCCAACATTATTTGATAAAGTTTTTTTAAAACAGGATGCGATACCTTTTTTATTATTTTCTCAAACATTTTTAAATTTTATAATCCTTTTGTCTATACTCTAAAATCCACCATGAAAAACAGGCATTTCAAAACTAGAGATTGCACCTTTCTTTTGTAGCCTTCCAAAAGAGCTTAGCCATGATTTATCCACATTATGAAAATCAGTGCTATACCCAGATTTTGCCAACCCCTCCAGTGCTGTAACAGCAGGCAAATAATTTAATTCCGCTGCTCGATTCAAATATTCAATTCCTTTGGAATTGTTTTTTTCAACACCGTGACCTTTCAAATAATCCACACCTGTTTTATAAATTGCCACAGGAAAGTTTAATGATGCCAGATATTTAGACCATTCAAATGCCTTCTTTTCATTTTTCTTTACACCTATTCCATTCATATACATAAAGATAACACTCATCATTGAATGGAAATCTCCTAATTGCGCAGCATGGTTGAAGTAACTAAAAGCGAGATCAAAATTTTGCTCAACAAGATCAGGAATGCCCCAAAAATAAATTTGCCCTAATCGCCAATAATGCAAATTATGTTTTTCAGGCTCCTTGTGAATAAGCTCTAACATTAAAGGAATTCCTTTCTTGGCATATTCAATAGACTTATTCTTATCCTCTTTAACTCCTAGACCCCAATAATATAAGCGTGAAAGAGTAAAGTATGCAAGACCATTATTTTGCTTTGCTGATGCCTCAAGTAAAGGTACAGCTTTTTCATAATTAGGCAAATTCCCAATACTTCCTGTAATATACCCTGTTGCTAAATTAACCTGCGCCTCAGCACTGCCATTTTTTGCCTGGCTATAGATCTGTATAATTGTTTCAACATCTAAAATGGTGTGTTGTTTGATTTCATCTTTTGTAGGGAACTCATGATGCTTCAAATACTCTTTAGAGTGAAGTGCCGCCTTATGAGTGGCTGCAGATTTAGAAACTTTATCCACTTTCTTTGATTCTGCAAAAAGTGCTGTTGAAAAAATGAATGAACCTGCAAGCAGGCTTGTAATAACTTTTTTCATAAAAAGAGTCAATTTATTGCATCTGATTTAAAGTGTAATTCAGAAAGAGAAGTCTCGCCAATCTAATAGCAGTTTTTTATCTACATTTACTCAAGATTTTGCAAAAAAAAACCAGGCATAGAGCCTGGCTTATAAATAACTACCTCATGTGAAGACTCTAACTTGAAAAGGCAGAGACCCTCATCCAAAGTTTTTTCTCAAGCTTAAATTTTTTCTTTAACAGTTTATACTTTTCTTTAAGCTCTACAGTACTTTCATGTGACAGCTTTTCTTTTTTAGCCGCAACCCATTCTTGTCTTGCTTTCGCCCAAGCCGTAATTGATTGTGTAAAATGCTGATATTGTACTTCAATTTTTTCTTTCCATTCCTGCAAGTGATCATTTTTTTCAAGGTTCTCTTGCGCTTCAGCCAATCTAACTTTTGCTTGAGCAGCTTCAATTATTTGTTTTGGTGTGCGCTTTAAGTCTTTTGTCCAACCAAATTTTGAACAAGCTGAAATCAACCATTTAGAAGGATCAAAATCATACCAGTGAATACCATTACGATAATCTCCTGCAAATTTATGGTGAAAGTTATGATACCCTTCGCCATAACTCACTAAAGAAACTAAGGCATTATCACGTGCAGTATTTTGATCTGAAAATGGGCGTTTTCCAACAAAATGCGCCAATGAGTTGATAAAGAAAGTAAAATGATGATTTAGCACCATGCGCAGCAAACCAGCTAAAAGCACCCCACCCCAGAAACTTCCAAATGACAAACCGATAAGACCAGGCAAAACGAAACATGAGAACACCGCTAAAGGCACATAGTGTTTATGTTGAAATGCTAATAATTTATCTGCAAACAAATCATCTACATTTTCAATTTTTTCTACCTCTGGAGAAGCATAACGCAACATCCAACCAAAATGCGCAAACCAGAACCCGCGCGTAAAGGCATAAGGATCTTTTTTAGGGTCGTCCACAAAACGATGATGTTTACGATGATCTGAGGCCCATTTAATTACACTATTTTGCATCGTTGCTGAACCTAATATCATTAAAACTAAACGGATCATGAAATTAGCTTTGTAAGCTTTATGAGACCATAAACGATGGTAGCCCGCAGTAATCGCGACCCCTGTCCCCATCATAAATGCGCCAAATAAAATCCATGCCCCCGCAGAAAAACCATATGTAAAGCCATACCATGGCAATAAGGTCACTGCCAATATTGGCCCACCAATTAAAACCAATATACTTTTCCAAACAGGTTTACCCGTATTATCACTCATTTATTATATCTCCTTCTAGGTCTTGGGCTGAATTGTACACTATTTGCACAGAAACTCCTAATTTTAATTTATTTCTCTAGAAAATTGTAACGTATTTTTTGCCTGAAGGAGAGTTAATTTGTTGTTTTAGATTAACTTTTTTAGAAATTTAAAATAAGTTTTAAGCGATATCTGAAAAAAAGATACATGAGAAACGACTTCCCTCACCCAACACGCTTTCAGCTTTAAATAAAGCGTGGTGTCTAAGTAAAACATGCTTAACAATAGAAAGCCCAAGACCGGTACCCCCGGTATCCCTTGAACGCCCTTTGTCCACACGATAAAAACGTTCTGTTAAACGAGGAATATGCTTTAGCGCTATTCCAATTCCTTCATCCCTTACTGAAAAACATGACTTTTCATCTTGCTTTCTCCATGTAACATAAATTTTGCCACCATCAGGTGAATAGCGCACAGCATTTGTCAGCAAATTCCCAAAACAACTTTTTAATTCTTTTTCATTGCCTTTTAAATATAATTTTTCATCAACATCTATTACAAAATTATGCTTCCCAGAACTTAGGCTTTTTGCATCTTTAATGAGAGGCTCAAGCAAAGAATTAACATCAAGAGACCTTAAGTCTTCGTCAGCAGGCTCACGCCCCTCAAGTTTGGCTAATAATAATAATTCTTCTAACAAGTTTTCTAATCTTGTCATTTGGGACTGCATTTGATTAATTGAATCACTCCAGTCTGGTAAAACCAAAGGCACTTCCAGCTGCATCATCTCTAAA
>CAXBFV010000058.1:0-6446 GCA_963974985.1 uncultured Gammaproteobacteria bacterium
ATGGAATAAATCTGATACAGTCAATGCGGCATTTTCAGTAGCGTCAGGAACTTTGTGGGATGGTGCGACAGAGTCATTGCCTGCAGGTGACAATGTAAAAGAACTTCGATGGCAGGCTGCTGGACATGCATTATGGGGCGGGGCTGTTGATATGATGCCTTCAATGATTGCAAGTTGTGCAGTGGAGCATGGGTGCAATTCATGGCATGGATTCAGCCAGAACTTATTGTCTGCGGGTGGAGGTGCTATTCAGAATTCAAGTGTGTTTAGTGCAGCATTTTCAACTATGCCAGAAAAATGGAGTGCAGGGAGATCTATTCGAAATAGAGTATCAATGTTTAATTATATGATGTGACGGAAGTATAAAGAAAAGAGAAATATGATTGGAAATCGTTATCTAAATATAATAGTGCTTTTGAGCCTCTAAACAGTATGCAGTGAGCTTTCCACCCCAAACACAACCGGTATCCAAAGCAATGGCATGCGGGGTGTTCGTTTTTCCTTCTAATGCTGCCCAATGTCCAAAAAGAAGTTTTTCATTTTCATATAATTTATGATTGGTGTGTTGAAACCATGGAAGGAAACCAGCGGGAGGTGTTGTGGGGTCAGATTTATATTTGAAATCTAGTGTGCTGTCATGCTGACAAAAACGCATGCGCGTAAGATAATTTGTGATAGTGCGCCAACGATCAGGACCTGTAAGCTGATTGTCCCATTTGTTTGGTTCATTGCCGTACATGTTGGCAAAGTAAGTATCTACTATGTGCTCGGATTGAATGGCGTGTTCAGCTTCTCTGGCGTAAATACTGGCGTCATGGGTTGACCAAATAGGAGGAATGCCTGCATGGGTGAGGGTATAATTATCCTGTTGAATGAGTAGGGGTTGGTGGCGCAGCCATTCAAGTAGTTCAATCTTATCAGGCGACTCTAAAATCTCAGATAGGGTGTCTTTCGGGTGTTGAGATTGGTAGCCGAAGGCGACACACAGCAAATGTAGGTCGTGATTACCTAATACTGTTTTTGCTGAGGAGCCAAGCGATTTTATATAACGTAAAGCTTCTAAAGATTGAGGGCCACGATTAACTAAATCACCTGCAAATAAAAGTTGATCAGATTCAGGGTTAAAATGAATTTTTTCTAATAGGGATATAAGTGTGGCGAAGCAGCCTTGAATATCACCAATTGCGTAGGTGGCCAAGTTTATTAAGCCCCAAGCAAATTACTGAGCACCACAAATTTTTCTAAGGGAATGGTTTCTGCGCGTGCGCTAGGGTCAATGCCTGCTTTTTCAAGTTGTTCAGCATCAGCGTGAGCTTTAAGTGTGTTTCGAAGTGTTTTTCTACGTTGTGAAAAAGCAGATCTTACGATATCTGCAAAAAGCTCAAAGTTATTTGCAGTGGTTTGTTTTGTTTGATGAGGTGTTAGGCGAATAATTTGCGAATCAACTTTAGGTGCGGGTGTAAATGCGCCTGGGGGTACAACAAAAAGCGCCTCTGTTTTGCAAAAATACTGGATCATAATCGAAAGTCGACCATAACTTTTACTACCAGGGCCTGAGCAAATACGCTCTACAACTTCTTTTTGAAGCATGAAGTGCATATCTGTAATGCTATCTATATGTTTAATGAAATGGAAAATGAGGGGTGAAGAGATATTATAAGGCAGATTGCCAACGAGTCTTATTTTGGTTTCTAAATTTTGAGCAAGTGCTTCAAAGTTAAATTTTAAAGCGTCTTGGTGGTGAATAATAAGTTCACCTAATGAGTTGCAGTTTTCTTTGAGAATAGGAATGACATCAGTGTCATATTCAACCACATTTAGATTTTGAGTAATTGGCAGAATTTGGGTGGTAAGTGCACCTAAGCCCGGACCAACTTCAACAAGTGTGTCGTCAGCCTTTATATTAATTTGACGAATGATATTTTCAATGATGTGTGGGTCATGGAGAAAGTTTTGACCGAGATGTTTTTTAGCTCTATGCTTACTCATGCTTTTACTACCCGCTATGTTTCCTTACTCATTCTGCTTATTTTTAAATTTTTGGCATCTCTAACTGTGGATTGAGAATCTTGATATAGGCATTGTTCTTAAGCGAGGCCATCCAAGTTTTAACGGCTTTGTTGAAAAAGGATGTTTGCAGCTTGCTGTTTAAGGTAAACATCTGTGTCATTATGCTTTCTTTTTTTATTTACTTTAATAATTTGCCAGGTGTCGTCAACCTGGAAGGGTTCACTGTATTGGCCTGCAGGCGTTGTTTCAATCATTTTTGAAATTTTAAAAGGAACTGTTGTGAGCGTGACCCATCCCATGTCTCCGCCTTTATTGGCATTGTCATAGTTTTGAGAGTTAGACTTTGCCAGTTTGCTAAAGGAAACCCCATTTTTTAGATCATTGGTAATGCGTTCAAGTTGTGCTTTGGCTTGTTCATTGTTAACAACAGGCGTTATTTTTATAACAATTTGAGAAACATTAAATTGATTGATGTAGTGTTGCTGCATAGACTTTTTCTTTTTATGGGCAAGATAAAGAATATGGATATTTCCACCCGCTTGGAATGGAGATAAAATCTCTCCTTCTTTCATGTTTTCTATTTTTCTTGCAAAGATACTTGGCAATTCAGAGGATGTTTTCCAGCCTAGTTTCCCTCCGCTCAACGCATCCCCGCTTTGTGAATATTTGGCTGCAGCCTCAGAAAAAGTCAATTTTTTGGCTTTGATTTCAGAAATTATTTTTTCTGCTTCTTGTTTTACTTTTTTATTGGCTTTAGGTGTGTGGGAAGCCGGTAAAGGAAGTAGAATGTGCTGGACATCATACTCTGCAATATTTTGAGCGTTAAGATGTTTCTCTAGATATTGACTAATTTCTTTGGGTGAAATAAAGATTGTGCCCGCAACAGCTTTTTGTTGTAATTTATTGATTGTTAACTGGGTCTTTAAATTTTCGCGATAGTTTTTATAGGAAACCCCAAGTATTTTTAACTGTGACTTTAATGCAGGAAGAGAGGTCTTGTTTTCAGCTAAAATGGTATTAATTGCTTGGGTGACTTCCATGCTGCTAACTTTGACATTATTTTTTTTGGCAAGCTGCATGGCAAGATTTTTAAGAATAAGTTCTTGTAATACCTGGCGTTGGATAGTGAGTGAATCAGGCATAACTGCTTGTGAGCCCTGAAGCTGTGCTTTAGCTTGCTGTACAGCGCTAGCTAATTCAGTGCTAGTGATTACGTTGTTGTTAACAATTGCAATTGTTTTGTTAAGAAGTATAGGAGTGCTAAATTGAGGTTTTGGAGGGGCTGTTTTTTTTAGTGTTGTCGCTTGGTTTGCTGACTTTTGTTTGGAGAGAGAAGCTGCTGGTTCTTGTGCATAAAGGGAGGTGGATATTAGCCCACAAAGCATAAGAGGAATCAAAATAAATTTCATAAGAAAATGGTCTCAACGTGAAGTAATTTAATTATACGGTTATGTGTTCTCAGAGCTCAAGAGAGATCAGATTAATAAGTGTTATCCTCGGAGCGATAGCCAGGAATTAAGTTCAGTGGAGAAGAAAGATCACCACTACCAATGCCGCCGAGTCCTTTTAATTGGATTTGTAAAACAAAGGCGTTTGTATAAGGGCCGCTAATATTGGTTGGATTGTTATTATTGTTTTGAATGGCAACATAACGTTGAGCTAGGAATCGTAGTGCCCAACTGCAGGTATCATATTGAAGCCCGGCATACATGTTAATACTACGTTTAGAGTTGAAGTCATAATTCCATAGGCCGACAGCGGCCCAATTGTTAGTCAGTTTCCAAAGTGCGGAAGTGGAGACTTGAGATATTTGAGGGGCCCCCATTTGGGTATTGTTAGCAATAGTGAAAGGGGTTAATAAGGCATAATCATTCACAATATTTTGATAGCTTAAATTAAAGATATGACCTGCATTAGGTCGATATTGAATAGCATACTTTTGGTTGTCTACATTGCCGCTGTTTTGATCAAATGAGATCCCGCTTTGGAAGAACCATCCTGATAGAAATTGGTAATTAAAAAATCCAACAATATCAGAGAAATTGTTTTTTGCTGCTAGATTTTCATTATCAATACAATTTACGCCTCGGCATAAACTTACTTTTTGAGGTGTGAAATAAACCATTTGACCAATGCCGGCACTAAAAAGTAGCTGGCCTGTTTTTTTATCATTAATCTCAGTTTCCAAGGCATAAGAGAATTGATTTGCATTATTGATGCGGTCATTTCCTGTAAAGCGATTTTCTTCAAAAAGGGAGTTGTAGGTGAAGTTAGTAAAGCCCGTATCAAAAAGAGGAATATCACTTTGGTTACGATAGGGTATATAGTTATAAAAAATTCGAGGTCTCAGTGTTTGAACGTATTCCTTCTTGTTGATTTTAAGGGTTTTATCAAAGGATAAGCTTGCGCCCACATTGAAAATAGGGAGTGTGCGGTTAATGCTGGAATCTGGAAATGCTGCTTGGTTGGTTGTGGCAGCCGTATTCTGTAATGAATAATTCGACTGGTTTAGTGCAAGTTTTGGTGTGATTTCTCCCCATGTTCTTTGCAATGGGATTTCAATATAGGGATTTAAGTAAAGACGTTGCCCATTTACAAGTCGGACACCTGATGAGGGAGCCTTATAAAAGTAGGTAAATTGACCGTTGATCCCGAAATTAGAATAAGGTAATGAATTGGGGTAAGCGCCATCAAAATTTATTTGTGGTAGTGTCGCATAAGGCTGATTGATTAAATTAATATTGTTGTCTAGGACTTGATAGTTCAGTATTGTACCATTGATATTCCAATTTGGGGTAATGTAGTTTAGTTGCCCTTCTTGGGCAAGGAGGGTCTGGTTGGTAGCAAAAATATTACTGCTATCGAAATCACGGAAGTAGTCATCATCCGTTACGTAGTTGTAATTAATGCTGCTTGAGAGGTTCTTTGTATACTGTCCTGAATCCATGTAGCCAAATGAAGCGCGACCTTGGCGTCGTTGAGTGTCAAAGGGCATGTAATTAATAGATGCTTGGCCTTGATGTTCTTCAGTCAAGTAGCGAAAATCACTGCCTAGCATAAAGCCTCTGCTGGTATAAATTGTTGGTGTAAGCGTTAAATCATAATTAGGTGCGAGATCAAAATAGTAGGGCTGTGCATAATAATAACCGCTGTTGCTATTATAGCCTGTTTGGGGGTAGAGCAAACCTGATTTTCGTTTGTCATTAATCGGGAATGCAACATAGGGGAAATAAAAAACAGGGATGTCTTGGATATGGAAGACGCTATTGTAAGCCTGACCAAAACCTGATTCTTTGTTAAGTTTTATGGTGCTTGCAGAAAGGGTCCAGTCATGATCATAAGGGGAGTCTGTTGTATAAGTGGCATCTTTGAGGACAAAATGATTCTGATCTTCTTGGTGAATACTTTTTGCGTGTCCTCGGGCATAACCAGTAAAGTTTGTTTCTGGAACAAAACTGGTTGAGTCTCCAACCCCTATATTTTCACCAACCTTAAGAAGATAGTAAGTGTCTTCGAGTGAGGCGGTATTATTTGTTAGGTTCGTTTGTATTGTTTTACTGATAATAAGTTGTCCTGGCTGGCTAAGGTTAACATTTCCTTGTGCATCCAGGGTTTGTACTTTATTGGTTTTAGGGTTGGCGCTAATGGTTGCTTGTGTCGCGGAAATATATTGTTTGCCCCGCGAAATTTCAACGCCTCCTGACACCATGATTTTGTCTTGTGAGTTGGCATTAGCGGTTCCAAAGTTTATAGAGGTCTTTCCTGTGGCTGTTTGTGCTGCATATTGGCCTGGTTGATAATAATGGCCGCCGCAGGCTGAGTTAGGATTGTTGTCTGGAATCCACCCTAGAGCTTTAGCAACTGCTTGGTCTTTTTCACTGCGTGATGATGAGGACTCATTAAATAGCTGCTGTGTGTGGTTGCCTGTTTCATAACAAGACCATTTTCCATCTTTTGCCGCATCGCATTGCCAGCTTTTATTCAAAGGGTTTTCTTTAGAAATTTTAGCTTGGCTGACCAATGGTAATAAACTGGTTAAAGCAAGACATAAAATTTTTACTTTAAAGTGGTGGCGTGTGCTGTGCATAAGGCTTGTGGAATCCTTTTATAAAACTATAATCAATTGACGTTGTTGTTAACTTTTTGAGTCTAGCTTTCGCATAGGCTTTTATCCAGGGATGTTTATGAATTTTAGAATGGAACAGATGCATCGTTGGCTGAAATCTATATTTCAGAAAGATGCCTATGAATTGGAGCCGTTGGTAGGGGATGCAAGTTTTCGGCAATATTATCGTCTTCGGCAAGGTGATAAAACTTGGATGCTTATGGATGCAGACCCGGTAAAAGAAAAGCCAGATGTATTTTTTAAGACAGCAATGATCATGAGTGATTATAAACTTAATGTTCCAAAATGCCTGGATTTTGAAAAAGAGTTT
>CAXBFV010000059.1:0-6346 GCA_963974985.1 uncultured Gammaproteobacteria bacterium
TAATCCGCCAAGACCAAGACTAGGAAAATCTCTAGTTACTGATAGAAATTGGTCACACTAAAATTAGGATTTCTCATATAAAAAAACAAGTATCTAGACTGATAAAGAGATGCTATAAGTATTGCCAAAACATTAGCATATTCCAAAATTCTTGAGTACCCTATAGGTAGGTAAAATTTCTTTATACGGTTTTTTATGGATATGCATCAACAGGGTGTGCTTGACCCAATCAGTCAAAATGCCAAATACCTTTTTTATTCTATTCGAGACCCCGAACAAATTATTGAAAAGCTTTATATTTTAAAACGTTTAATTGATGGGAAATCGGCAATGCTAGGCATTGGCTATGATATTGCCGATGCTCTAGGTAAAGAAATCCCTCACCTTGAAAAATTCCCCAATTTTAGTTCTAAGCATGTCAATATTCCAGAGACTCAATGCTCTCTTTGGATTTGGCTAAAAGATGACGATGCTGGTAAAAACTTTCATCAAGCATGCGTTATTCATGAAGTTCTAAAAGATGCTTTCTATCTTGAGGATATGGTCGATGCTTTTTCTTATTGTGGCGATACAGATCTATCTGGGTTTGAAGATGGCACTGAGAACCCAAAAGGAGAGGATGCGCGTCATGCTGCTGTCATTTCAGGGGAAGGAAAAGGCTTGGATGGCTCTAGTTTTGTTACAATACAAAAGTGGCAACATGATTTTAAATGGTTAAATCGAGTGAGTCAGGCAGAGAAGGAAGAAACGATTGGGCGGAGCCTTGATGACAATCATGAGTTTGAAAATGCACTAGCGTCCTCGCATGTGCGTCGCACAGCTCAAGAAAGTTTTTCACCTGAGGCCTTTATGACTAGGCGCTCCATGCCCTGGGCAAAAGATTTTGATGGCGGCTTGATGTTTGTCGCCTTTGGATCTTCATTTTATGCTTTTGATGTGCAAATGAAGAAAATGGTGGGCACAGATGATGATATTGTCGATGGGCTTTTCAAGTTTTCTCGTCCGTTAACAGGCGCTTACTTCTGGTGCCCCCCCTTTACTTTAGGGCGCTTAAATTTATCTTTATTAGGGATTTAACCTCTAGACTAAGTTTTTAAGACAATTAATAATATGGTAGGATGTCGTCGTTTTAACACCCTTAAAGTCAGGCTTTAATTGACTATCAATCCATTCAATTGGCAATTGATTTTTATCTATAAAGTATTGATTAAAGGTCGGGAAAACATGTTCTATTTTCTCTAGGTTATTGGTTAATCCGTAGAAACGCAAACGTTCAAACATTGGCCAAATTCTAAATCTTTCTTTATCTTGCAGGTTAGAGATGCTCTGTAAGACGACATTATCTTTTGTAACACCGTTTTGTTCTGCTGTTATTGCTATCTCTTTTGCAGGGAGGAGAGGGGTGCCCTCTAGAACTTTTGCACGGTTAGTTTCCACCATTAAACAGCACCATTCAAAACTGTGGCCTGGTTCATAAGTAGGGTTTGTATGATAAGGACTGTATTCGCTGATCAGTTTTTTGCTTTTATCAAAGAACATATTTTCTGTCGCCTTTAATAAAGCTTTTAATGTTTCTTGATATGCCGTTTCAGGTAATGCAATGCAAAGTTCCAAGTATGCTTCATAAACGTGCATGAGTGCGTTTTGTGAGACTAAGCCATCATTGTCTTTTAAGTTTGAAAAGTTGGTTTCAGGGAAGAAATATTTTATTTGAATCACACTATGTAAAGCGACTAAATCTTCTTGGTACTCAGGTTGTGGATCTTGTTGGTAAAGTTTAGAAATGCTGAAGATTAAAAATGCGTACTCATATAAATTTTCTAAATTTTCTTTGCCAGGATACTGCAGCCAAATCCCTTCACTAGATTGATACTTGTCCTTAATTAATTTATAGAGTGTTAATGCATGTTCAAAGGCATTGGAAGAGGGCTTTAATAAAGCATATTCGAGTAAAAAATACATGCATCTTGTTTGGCAAAGTAATCGTGTACTTTCAAATTTTTTTGATTCACCTAAGAATTCAGTGCAAAAGCCGTTTTTCTTAATATCAGCAGCAAGTACTTGGTAATATTGATCTAGGATATTTTGAGCTAATTTTTTGAAATCATCTAGCATTGAGTATCTTTATTATAAAGGGCAAAACATTCTGTAAAGTTTAGGTTTATTTAATGCTGGTGTACAGATGTAGCTAGCTTCATCCAGTTTTATAAATACTGAAAATCACCATAAGGCTTAATATTTGTTTTTTGATATATACGATTTAAATAATTGTTAATATTTTTAGGTAAAGACAATGCATCTAAAGCCAGTGTTAGAGAATATAAAACGGGGAATATATGGATATCGTCTTCTGTAAAATAATCACAAGTTGCGTACTTATATATCATTTCATTATTTAGTGCTTGAAGCGTTTTCTGCACAGGTTTGGCAAAACTTTCAGAGCGTTTGATTGCGTCTTCAAATGACATTTCAATACTGGCTTCTTTTTTCTTTCTAAAATAATCTTTAGCTGATTGCGTTGGGAAGTCTTCATGATTCATCGGGTGAAAGATCTGACGGGGATGCGTTAAATATTTAGCTTCGGATGCAAGTTTGTTAATAAGCTCATTAATTTTTTTATTATCCATAGGGGGTTTTGTGATGGGATTACCGTCTGATTGGTCTATGAACTGACAAATATCTCAACTTTCCGTCATGTAGCTGCCATCATCTTTTTGCAGAATAGGTACAATTTTTTTACCGACTAGATCATAGTGAGCTTGTTCGTCATCATTAGCAAAAATATGTATTGGGATATTAAGAGATTTTAAATCTGCGACCAATCTTGGGCGAATACAGAATGGGCAATGATGATATAGAAAAAGTTTCATAAATTTCCTTTGGAGTTTTAAATGTATTATAGAGAACTTCTTCGTCGGTTAAATAAGAAAGGGAAGCTCAGTAATAAACTTAACAGTAATGCAATACTCAGAGGATAAGGATAAAGCTGCATCATAGGGCGATAGAGTTTTACTTTTTGTTTACTGGACTCGATTTTATCAAGAGTTTGATAAACTTCTTTCAATTGTTTTGCATTGCCGGCATAGAAAAACTGTCCACCTGTTTCTTTGGCAATTTTTTGTAGTACCGCATTATCCGGACCTTCACCATACATAGCTGCAAGGCCTTGTCTTTGAGAGTTACCCAGACCAATGGTATATATTCTTATTTCAGACTGCTTAGCCATCTGAGCGGCCTTTAAAGGCGAAACAAAACCGGCATTGCTGCGACCATCAGTCATAAGGATAAGCACTCTGTTTTGTTTGGGTGCATGATCAAGTTTTTTAATCGCAAGCCCAATGGCATCACCTACGGCTGTTTTTTGGCCCGCTAATCCTGGGACGGCATTTTGTAAGATTTTAGCAACAGCGATATTATCAGGTGTTAGGGGAGAGCGAAGATAAGCTTGTGAGCCAAATAAGATTAATCCAAGACGATCGCCTTTGCGGTCTAGGATAAACTGACTGGCCACACTTTTTACCACATCAAAGCGTGTATAGTATCGACCATTTACCTGCATATCACGCTCAGCCATGCTGCCTGAAAGATCAATGGCCATCATGATGCTGCGGCCTTTATTTTCTTGAGGAATGGGTTTACCTAACCAAACAGGCCCTGAAGCGCCTATGACTAAGAGTATCCAGGCCAGCCAAGCGATTAAACGTGCCCAAATATTTGGACGATGGGTTGTGGTGCTTGAAGTCGCAAACTGTTTTTGTAAGAAACTAAAAAAGGGCACGCTTAGTGCGCTACTAGTATTTTCAGCATTCAGCTTTGGAAGTAAATATACACTTACTAAAGGAAGCAAAATAAGGAGAAGCAGCCAGGGATAAAGAATCGTTATCATAATGAATTTTTAAAGAGAGAAGCTCTGTGATTTTAATTGTAATGAATATCCTATAAAATATGCTATAAATCAATGCTGCTAGACTTTATACCTGATGGATAAAATGCTACTCCGTGAATTAGAAATTGATATTTGGGAGGTGCGAGACCCAAGTATTTTTAAAGTTGTGCCGGATTCTTTTTTACAACAAATAGAGGAGAAGGGTAGTACCATTGAGGTTTTGGCAGAGCGTAAAGGAAAAGAGGGTACTTCTTTACTGCTTTTTTTGATCACTGACGATGACTTAGAATCCATGTCTTGGATCACCAATTTTATTCGTGCAATGTTCCAAAATAACGACTGTTTAATAGCGAAAGCCGTGGACCCTAATGCCAAAAATATTTATTTGGATGAAATATATCAAAAATATTCTACCCCTATCCTTTTAAAATCAGAAAAATGCAATATAGTTAAATTAGATGGTGCAACAGCGGCTCAGGGTTTTATCGATATAAATTGTCAAAAAGTATTGATAGATCCTGAATATAAAAAACAGGTAATGCTAAATGTTTTCAGATTATCAAATTATGCCACTGGGGGCCAACGATCTTCAGAAGCTAATGGAGGTCGAAAGGGAAGCCTTTGATGAGCCTTGGTCTGCGTCCATTATGCGTGACAGCATCCATGCGGCTCATAGTCGAGTATGGGGTATATATTCTGAGTTAAATGATTTAATTGGTTTCGGTGTTATTTCTATTGTTTTAGAGGATGCTGAGATTATTGATATGGCCGTTTCAGAAGCCTATCAAGGAAAAGGTTACGGTAAGATTTTAATGCGATTCTTATTAGACAAGGCACGCCAGAATGGTGCGGAAAATATGTTCTTAGAGGTGGGTGTTAAGAATGATACTGCCATTTCACTCTATAAGAATCTTGGATTTGAGCAAATTAATTTACGTAAAGATTATTACTTAAGAAAAAATAATATTCTTGAAGATGCTTTGGTTTTAAAGTTTGAACTTTAATATATTCAAACTATATTTTATTTCTTTTTTAGAAAATTAAATTTCAATCATGCTTGCCCCTGAATATTTTGACTTAAAGTCAAATAAACTCATTAAACCTTATTTTAAAAAACCTCAAAAACTTGTCAAAAAAACGAATACAATAGCTGTTATTGGTGCCGGTATGGCAGGCTGTGCTGCTGCGCATGAACTGGTAAAAGCCGGTTTTAAAATCCATATTTATGACAAAAATAGCGATATTGCTGAGGCTGCTTCAGGTAATGCTGCTGGCATGTTAAAACCTTATCTGACCGCAGATGCAAATGCCTCTGATTTATTTCATACACGCGGTTTTTCTGAAACCTTAAATTTTTTAGAGCAGCATTTGGATAATAAGAAACTATTCAAAATGACGGGCGCTTTACATGTTTTATCTAAAGAGAGAGAGCAAGCGCGTTATCAAAGAGTTTTTGCCAAGCGTGAGCTACCTGAGGCTTTGGCTAAACAGGTAACTGCGGAGGAGGGTGAAGCACTTTCAGGTATTCAAGTGAAGCATAATGGCATATTTTATCCAAAGGCTTGTTTGGTATCCCCAAAAGAGTTTTGTAGGGTGTTACTTGAATCGATTGAGGGCAATGTAACATTACATTTAAATCATGAAGTAAATAAACTCTCACAAACAGAAGATAACCTTTGGCGTGTTAATGATGTTGAATATGCTTATGATGCGGTTGTTGTTTGTGGTGGTGCCGAGGCTATCAAAGGACTTTTTCAAACTAAAGAAATACCTGTTTATGCAGCAGAGGGGCAAGTAAGCCATATTAATTTAGATGAAAATATTAAATGCATTTTATCTGATAAAGGTTATCTCATGCCTGAATTTAATGGTCAGCAAACTTTAGGGGCAACATATCGAGAGAGTAATGATTCGTCAGGAGAGCTGAGAGACCAGGATCATCAAGATAATTTGGCTTATTTAAATGAAATATTGGGACATAAAAACTGTAAGGTTCTTGGAGGACGTGTGGCAGCTCGATGCGTGACCTCTGACCACATGCCTATTGTGGGAGCCATCCCTGACTATGCACAATTTTTGGAGTGCTATCAGAATGATTTTAAGAAAGGGACAGTGCTTTCACGATTAAAAGATTGTCCTTATCCCAAAGGTTTATATATAAGTAGTGGATTTGGCTCAAAAGGACTTTGCAGTACTTTATTGTCTGCAAAAATGATTGCTGCGCTAGTTAACGGAGGCGATCTGCCTGTTTCAGATAAGGTTTATCAGGCTTTGCATCCCGTACGGTTTTGGGTTAAAAAACTGAAAAGATAAAATCGATATTTTTATTTGTTTTGTGTATAGTGCATTGATAGTCTTTCTTGTTGCGAAAACGGTCATGAATTCAAATTTAAACCTGATTACCCATTAAGCGCAGCTACGTTTCAAATGCTATACTTATCAGTGGAAGTGTATATGCAT
>CAXBFV010000060.1:0-6186 GCA_963974985.1 uncultured Gammaproteobacteria bacterium
GCATGTAGATTACTCATTTTTAATCCTTATTTTTATTTAATTCAATTTTGTTTGAAAAATATTTCTGCCTGAATTCTTGTGTGGGAATAAAATTATAATAAAACCTCACGTAAATCCGTCAGCATCACACCAAAGCGTGTTAGGAACTGTGCCGCTAATGCGCCATCAATCACACGGTGATCTACAGATAATGATAATGGCAGCATAAGTTTTGGTACAAACTCTGAGCCATTCCAGACTGGTTTAATTGCCGATTTTGACACACCCATAATTGCTACTTCTGGCATATTAATAATTGGCGTAAAGCCTGTGGTACCTAAAATACCCAAACTTGAAATAGTGAAACATGCACCTTTCATTTCATCCGGCTTGATCTTACCTTCACGACCTCTGTTCACAAGATCCATAAAGTCACGCGCAATATCAAATAAACTTTTCTTATCAACATCTTTAATGACCGGAACCATTAAACCATTTGGCGTATCTACCGCCACACCAATATTAAAATATTTCTTCAAGACAATACTCTCACCATCCGCAGAAAGTGAGCTATTAATTCTTGGGAATTCTTTTAATGCTTGCGCGGCAACCTTAATTAAGAAAACCACAGGTGTCATTTTAACACCTACTTTTTCAGCTATAGCTTTCTTAGCTTTTCTAAACTCCTCAAGATCGGTAATATCGGCATCGTCATAAAACGTAACATGCGGGATCTTAACCCAGTTACGATGTAAATTCTTAGCCGTCAATTTATTGATTTTAGTTAACGCTTGAAGCTCTGTTTCTCCAAACTTAGAAAAGTCTACAACCGGATCTGCTAATAAATCTAATCCAGAACCCACAGATATCTGACCTGTTTGAACTTTATGAATTGCATTTTTAATATAGTTATTACAGTCATCTTTTGTGATTCGACCCTTAGGTCCTGTCGCAGGAATTTTCTTTAAATCAATTTCTAAGACTCGCGCTAAGCGACGCACAGCAGGAGAAGCGTGAATAGGTCCGGTGTTGGTTATTGCTTCAACTGGCGCTTGCACAGGTTTAGCTGCTGTTTCAGCTTTTGCTTCTGGCTTATCTGCCTCAGCTTTCACTTCAGCCACTGGACTAGAAGCCCCACCAACTTGTTCAAGCTTGATAATCTCATCGCCTTTTGAAACTTTATCTCCCAGTTTCACTAAGATCTCAACCACTTTCCCTGCACTTGGTGCAGGTACTTCCATACTGGCTTTATCAGTTTCAAGGGTGACTAAAGAATCTTCTTCTTTAATCTCATCCCCCACACTGACATTAATTTCAATAACATCTACACCATCGTAGTCACCAATGTCTGGTACGGTTACAGGGATAATCGAAGATGTTTCAGCATCAGGCTTAGCAACTGCTTCTGACTTAGCGGCACCTTTGTCAGCCTCTGTTGAGACCCCACCCTCGGCTTCAATTTTAACAATCACAGAACCTTCTGAAACTTTGTCACCTAGATTTACTAAGATTTCCTTTACCACGCCTGATGAGGGTGAAGGGACTTCCATGCTGGCTTTATCTGTTTCAAGCGTTAGCAATGAATCTTCTTCTTGAATGCTGTCGCCCACACTTACATTAATTTCAATTACATCTACTTCGTTATAATCACCAATGTCTGGGACACGTATTTCTTGTAATGCCATAATTTTTTCCTTCTCTTAAATTGTCTGTCTTTTAAGATTACAAACCTTTTAAATTTAAATTAAAGTCGGTTCAATGCGATCTGCATCAATGTTATATTTTTTCATAGCCTCTTTCACTACAGAAATATCAATATGTCCGTCTTCGGCTAACGCCGATAAAGCCCCCAACACCACATAATAACAATCGACTTCAAAAAAGCTCCGTAAGTTTTCACGGTTATCACTACGGCCAAAACCATCTGTACCTAATACTACATAACGGCTTGAAATGTATTCACGCAGTTGCTCAGAATAAAGTTTAATATGGTCTGTTGAAATAACAACTGGCGCATCACTGCCCCCTAGACATTCTTCAATGTAGCTGGTCTTTTTCTTCTCACCAGGATGCAACATATTCCAACGCGTCACAGACTTGGCATCACGATAAAGCTCATTGGCGCTTGTAACGCTATAAACATCTGAACTCACACCGAAGTCTTTTTTAAGTAATTCAGCAGCGGTTTCAACTTCGCGAAGAATAGTGCCTGACCCCATTAAGCGTACATGCTTTTTAGCTTGCGGTTTTTTGGATTCTTTAAGCCTATAAAGCCCTTTAATAATGCCTTCTTCAACACCTTCCGGCATCGCAGGGTGCGTGTAATTTTCATTCATCAAGGTAATATAGTAAAAAACGCTTTCATGGTTAACATACATTCTTTGCATACCATGCCATAAAATCACCCCTAACTCATAGCCGTAGGTTGGATCATAAGACACACAGTTTGGAATTAAGCCTGCCTGAACATGACTGTGCCCATCTTGATGTTGTAACCCTTCACCGTTTAGTGATGTGCGGCCTGCTGTGCCACCAAGCAAGAATCCACGCGCATGAGAGTCGCCTGCTGCCCAAGCCAAATCACCAATTCTCTGAAAACCAAACATAGAGTAATAAATATAAAAAGGAATCATGCCAATACGATGCACGCTATAAGAGGTTGCAGCGGCTAACCATGAACAGAAACCACCCGCTTCATTAATACCATCTTGTATAATCTGGCCATCTTTGGCTTCTTTATAATACATGATTTGATCTTTATCTTCAGGCGTATACTTTTGGCCTTCCCAGTTATAAATTCCTAACTGACGAAATAAACCTTCCATCCCAAAAGTACGTGACTCATCCACCACAATTGGAACCAATCTATCTTTTAATGGTTTATGACGTGTCAACGCCACCAACATTCTCACAAAACAAGTTGTGGAAGAAAGCTCGCGCTCACCACTAGATTCCATAAAGAGCTTTGCAAAGTCTTTGTAATGCGGAATATCCAAAGTTTCATGCGCTTCAAATCGAGCTGGCATATAGCCACCCAATTCTTTACGCTGCCAATGTAAATATTGCGCTTCCTCTGAATCCTTATCCAAGGAAATAAAATCAAGGTTTTCAACTTGCTCATCGGTTGCTGGCACATTAAATTTATCTCGAATATGACGTAAAGCCTCAACACTTAATTTTTTAACATTATGGGCAATATTTTTTGCCTCACCCCACTCACCCAAACCAAAACCTTTAATGGTTTGCGCTAAGATAACCGTAGGCTGATCTTTATTATCCATGGCTTTCTTGTAAGCCGCATAGACTTTAGTTTGATCATGACCACCACGATTTAAGCCTACCATACCCTCATCGGACATATGCTCAACCATTTTAGCCAATCTTGGATCATGATTGAAAATAAGCTCACGAATTGCCGCCCCACCATGAGAACGAATATTTTGCATCTGACCATCATTAATTTCTGTCAAACGTTTAATGATTAACCCTTCAGGATCATTATCAAAAAGTTTTTGCCAATTTTGATCCCAGAGAACCTTAATTACTTTCCAACCGGCACCTGCAAAGATACCACCAAATTCTTCAACGACCTTTCCATTTCCATAAACCGGACCATCAAGACGCTGAAGATTACAGTTAATCACAAAAATAAGGTTATCAAGCTTTTCTCTAGAGGCTTTAGTTAAAGCACCTAAAGATTCTACTTCATCCATTTCACCATCACCACAAAATGCCCATACATGGCGATCTGTATCTTCAACCAATCCGCGGTTTTCAAGGTATTTCATGAAACGCGCTTGGTAGATTGCTTGCAATGGACCTAAGCCCATAGATACCGTTGGGAACTGCCAATAGTCAGGTTGCAGCCAAGGGTGAGGGTAAGAAGACAAACCCTCTTCTCGATTAAACGCCTGGCTTCTAAAGTTCTTAAGTTGCGTCTCTGTCAAACGACCTTCTAAATAAGAGCGCGCATAGATTACAGGTGTCGTGTGGCCTTGATAAAAAATAAGGTCGCCTGCTTGATCTTTGTTAGGTGCTTTAAAACAATGGTTAAAGCCCACCTCATAAAGTGTCATGATAGAAGCACCAGAACCAATATGGCCACCTAAGGAGCCATCAGCTTTATTTGCTTTTGCTACAATTACCGCTGAATTCCAACGATGTAACGCCTCAATCTTATTTTCAATTTCCACATCGCCTGGATAATCAGGCTCATGATCTACAGCAATTGTATTCATGTATTGGATACTAGCTCGACCATAAGCTGAACGCAGCCCAAAGCTGGCCATTTTGTGGTGTAATTGATTAACCAAGTAAGCGCCTCTTGCCTCACCCTCTCTCTCAATCACATCATCAAGGGCCTCTAGCCACTCGCGGGTTTCTAAATTATCTAAGTCTGTCTCATTTATTTCTGCCATATATTCCTCCACAGAAATATTTCAAAATATTTGACTGTAAATTATAGGGAAAAGTCTGTAAAAACGACAGGGATAATCTTTTTAAAAAGCCAAAAACATATTGTCTTTCTTTCTCACCACCTTATAATCTAAAAAATTAAGGTCATATATCAGACAGCATGAAAAAATTACTAATTTTTGCTCTACTCACCACTTCAGCTTTTAGTCTTTATGCCTCTTCACCTCATAAGGTTTTTAAACTCATGTCTCAACGCGCAGCACTTATGAAGGATGTTGCCGCATATAAGTGGATAGAAAACCATAATGCTACAGCATATAATGCGTCACAAGAAATTAAAGTTTTAAACAGCGTTAAATCTATTGCTATAAAAAATCATTTTAATGTGGATTCTGTCTTTGTCTTTGCTCAGATACAAATGGATCTATCCAAACAAATTGAAAACTATTGGCTTAACTATTGGAATAATCCTAATACACCTCCTATTAAGAAGCCTACCAAAAATAATGTCATTAGTTTAAGCAAACTTCGCACAAAGATTATAGCCATAGACTCAAAATTATTTCCTGCAATAAAGGACTCGTTAAAACACATACATCAAATGAAATCACACAAATTACTAAAAAAGATAACTCGCGCCTTTACGCAGCAAAGTGGTGAAATTTTACCTGGCATCCCAAAGAAACCAAACTTTCTTAGAATTTTAAGCACGGTACTTAACAATATTAAATTTAAATCTTAAGCATTCCATACCTCAATAAATTATTTTACTTTACAATGACTATAAATTTAAAAAAATTTATAAGGTCATCATGTACTGTCAAAAACTACAAAAGGAAGGCTCCCCCCTTAAATTTCCTCCTTTCCCCGGAGAGTTTGGAAAAAAAATTGTTGATAACATCTCTCAAGAAGGCTGGGAAACTTGGTTAGGCCATCAAACCATTCTTATCAATGAATATCGTCTCAATATGATGGATGCTGAAGCTAGAAAGTTCTTGAAAGATGAATTAGAGAAGTTTTTATTTGGTGAAGGCTCTGATGTGCCAGAACAGTTTAAGCCTGACGCGTAGCCTGCATATTGAAAACAAGCATTCGAAAGTTTTTACGACAACACCAATATTCAGAAAAAGGTGCCGCGCTCAAAGCAATAAGCAAGTATTTTTTGAAGATTAAGGCATTTGGAATAATGAAGCGCGGAGCTTACTTAATAGTAAGTGAGCACTGAAGTATTTCAAATAACACAGATATTTAGAAAAAGACGCCGCTTACTTAGAGGCTTCCCCAGATACCGCCCACAAACCCAAACATTGCTGTAACGCCTAAAATCATAAAACACCAAAAAGCATATTGACCTTTAAGCTTATACTTTTCTGGTAAGGCTTTTCTAGCCAATAAGAACAATAGCCCCAAAACAATTGGCAATGCAATCGCATTCATGACTTCCACGCCCACACTTATTTTAACCAGGTTAAGATCAGAACAAACAAGCAATGCTCCACCAATAAGCACTAAGCTATATAGAATATAAAACCATGGCGCTTCTTTAGGTGAGTTTTGCAATGAACGCTTATAACCCGTAATTTCACCAATCCCCCAAGCCGCAGTTAGCGTTACCACAATTGCTGCAATTAATGATGCACCCACCATGCCTAATGAAAACAACATCGTCCCCACTCGATCACCCAAATAAGGCGTAATCGCATGGGTGATTTCACCCACAGTATTTAAAACCGCCGTATCATTATGCCGATAAAGCGTTGCTGCAGTCGCTACCAAAATAGCGGCCATAAT
>CAXBFV010000061.1:0-6167 GCA_963974985.1 uncultured Gammaproteobacteria bacterium
GAATCACAAGCTGTTCTACGCGCATCAAACTCAGGGACACCTGTAACTTTAGATGTTGAGAGTAATGCGGGCATTGCTTATATGGATGCAGTTGAGCGTTTTCTAGGTGAAGAAAAACCAATGCGATTTACGACTGCTGAAAAATCAAACTTTTTGAAAAGAATTTTTGGGAGTAAATAATCATGGCGCTTTTAGACTATTTTCGTTCAAAGAAAAAGAGCACTGCAAATATTGCTAAAGAAAGACTGCAAGTTATTGTGGCCCATCAACGCTCAGAAAGAGGTGGCAGCGATCAAGGCTCACCAGACTACTTGAAAAAAATGCAGCTAGAAATCATGGATGTCATCAGAAAGTATGTTGAAGTTGACCAGGAGCATATCAAGGTTGAACTTTCTCAAAATGATGATTGCTCAGTGATAGAGCTAAACTTAACCCTTCCTGAATCTCAAGAAGCATAGTATTTAGATATCTTTGCGCACTGAGCTAGATCCCATGACTCAAGACAACATCATCCAAATTAATGATCTAAGCTTCTCTAGAGGAAGCAAAATTATTTATGACCGGATAAATTGTGCCATTCCGAAAGGAAAAATTACGGCAATCATGGGCCCATCAGGCTCTGGGAAAACAACACTACTCCATTTAATTGGCGGCCTCCTTTCTCATCAAACAGGTTCTGTTCATGTTATGGATAAAAACATCCAAACACTTTCACGTAAAGCGATGATGGATCTACGCAAACAAATGGGCGTTCTTTTTCAATCAGGCGCTTTATTTACTCAGCTTTCCGTATTTGATAATGTGGCCTTCCCTATTAGACAAAATAGTAAATTACCTGAGCACCTTATTGCTCATATTGTAAAAATGAAACTCGAGGCTGTTGGCTTGCGTGGCGCATTGTCTCTTATGCCTTCTGAACTTTCAGGTGGTATGGCTCGACGAGCAGCCTTAGCGAGAGCGATTGCACTTGACCCCGCCATCATGATGTATGACGAACCTTTTACAGGCCAAGACCCTATTTCTCTTGGTGTCATATTAAAACTTATCAAATCTTTAAATGATGCGCTTTCGCTTACCTCTATTGTTGTCTCCCACGATATTCAAGAAGTGATGAGTATTGCAGATCATATTATAATTGTTGCTAATCAAGGCATTCTCGCTACAGGCTCCCCAGAGGAAATACAAACGCATGAATCAGAGCTTGTTCAACAGTTTTTATTTGGCAAAGCTGATGGTCCGGTTTCGTTTCATTACCCCGCTAAAAGCTTCGAAGAGGATATTATAGATGAATAGTATCGCCAAGCTTGGGAAAAGCGCCCTCACCTCTATTAGAAACATTGGTGACGCCACGCTTTTTATTCTACGCACCATTTTCGGACCCGTTAGCTTTAGGCAAACTTTTGGTCAAATGTATAGCATCGGTTTTAACTCACTCGCCATCATCCTTGTTTCGGGTGCTTTTATTGGTTTTGTAATCAGCTTACAAGGCTACTACACCCTTGCAAAATTTAGTGCGACATCAGCGCTAGGCCCTATGGTTGCGCTCAGCGTACTCAGAGAACTTGGACCTGTTGTCACGGCCCTCCTATTTGCAGGACGCGCCGGCAGCGCACTCACTTCCGAAATTGGGTTAATGAAAGCCACTGAACAACTTTCAAGCTTAACCATGATGGGTGTTGATCCAATACGATATGTCATTGCACCACGATTTTGGGCAGGTCAAATTTGTATGCCTTTACTCAATCTTATTTTTTGTATGCTTGCCATTTGGGGCGGCTATCTTGTTGGTGTAAAGCTATTAGGGCTATACGATGGTACTTTTTGGATGAATATGCAAAATGCTGTTTTATTCAATCAAGATATTTTAAATGGCATTATCAAAAGTATTGTCTTTGGGTTTGCGATTACCTGGGTTTCCCTTTACCAAGGGTTCTCCTGTGTCCCCACCTCTGCCGGCATCGCTAAAGCCACGACGAAAACCGTTGTTTATTCTTCACTCTTAGTCCTTGCACTGGACTTTTTACTCACTGCCATGATGTTTAAAGGAATGTAAAGTATGTATAAAAAATCCCATGAAATGCTTGTCGGTCTGCTGATTATTTTAGCAGCCTTATCATTTGTATTTTTAGCTTTTAAAGCCAGCGGCCTTTCTTTTCAAAGTATTTGCGGGCAAAAAACTTATACGGTTACCGCGAGCTTTGAAAGCATTGGCGCTCTAAATAAAAATGCAGCCGTTCGTATTGCCGGCGTTCAGATTGGTAAAGTTTCAGATATCTCCCTAAATAACAATTCATTTAAAGCGCAGACAATCTTAACTATTGATCAAAAATTCAATGATATCCCTAGCGACTCTTCTGCCTCCATTGAAACCATGGGGATACTTGGTGATAGTTACATTGCATTACAACCAGGCTACAAAGAGACTGTTTTAAAAAATAATTCGACTATTAATACCACTTATTCCGCAACTAATCTAAGCTCCTTATTAAGCACATTCACTTCTGGAGGGAAACCCAAATGAAAAAAATCCTAATTGGAGCCACACTAGCAGCCACCACATTACTCACAACACCCTACGCAATTGCTCATGACAATGCTAGCAATAAAGCTAATGCTAAAGCAATTACAGCCTCACCAACGACATCTGATGATCAAACCGTAGAAAATCCTGTCCATGTTTTAAATAAGTCGGTCATTACCATTCAAAGGTTATTAACATCTCAAACAAAAGAACTTGAGAAGAATCCCAAAGAGCTTCTACACATTGTGAGGACGCATTTAATTCCTTATATGGATCTTGATGACATTGCCGGCAACATGCTCGGGAAAAAATGGAATTCAGCCTCAGCCCAGGACAAAAAAGAATTCATCACAGGCTTTATGAATATGCTTGTCCTACTGTATAGTAAAAATATTGCGCAAGTTGGCGACTATGAATTAAAATTTAACCCTTTAAGACCAAGCGCTGACTGGAAAAGCCCAAATACTAAAAACGTTCAGGTCACAGGTGTTCTTTTCAAAAAAGGCTCTGAATCCAAAGGCTCTAATGTCGTTGTTTACTTAAAGAAAACATCTCAGAATACGTGGAAAATTTATGATGTTGCCATTGAAGGGGTCAGCATTATTCAAAACTACCGCAGCCAATTTAGGTCATTAGCATCTGTAAGTGCGGCTATTGCAGCAGTTAAGAAAGTAAACGAGCGGAATAAGTAAAAAGCAAGTTCACATATGCAAATCCACACTCATCAAAACATTTGGGATATCTCAGGAAGCCTAACCTTTATAGATACTCCTGTTGTTGAAAAAAAATCGATTGCACTACGCAAAAAAATTGACTCAACACCCCCTTGGGTTATTAACTGTGATGCTTTAGAAAAAATAGACAGTGCCGGACTTGCTTGGTTTCTAGAAAATATTGCTTATGCCAAACGTCAACAGGTTACATTAAGCATCAGAGGTTTTAACCTAGAGAAAGCTCGCTTACTTGCTAAAGCACAAGGTGTTTTAGCGCTACTCCCACTTGAAGAAGGATTCCCCACACTATGAATGCTGAAGCGCTCACACAACTTATTGAAAGCAACATAGAAGATACAAAAGCAATTGTGCAAACACCTGATAATGTGCACTTTGAGGCCATTGTCATCAGCAGTGTTTTTAATCAAATTGCAAGCAAAGTAAAACAACAACAAATTGTATACAAAGCCCTGGGTGATAAAATCAGCACAGGCGAAGTACATGCATTACAGCTTAAAACCTATACGCCTGAAAAATGGGAAAAGAAACAACAGACCAGCAACTAAAAGGCTATCTTGATGTCCTCTTTTATATATCCTCTAATTACCCTCATTTTATTCAGTTTTGTTTGCGTATTCGTTGCTATTTTTGCGCGTGTGCATGCCCTGCGCGAAGGGCATCTAAAACTTAAAGACTTTTCATTGATGGACTATGATGCCAAGCAGTCTGAATTTGTAACGAAGAGTGCTCGCAACTTAGATAACTTATTTCAAGTTCCAATTTTATTTTACATTTGTATGATTTTACTAATGTTGATGCATGAACCACAAACTTATTTTCTAGCACTATCTTGGTGCTTTGTTATTACAAGAATTATAAACTCCCTTATCCATCTAACTTATAATAATTTCATTCATCGCCTAGCATCATTTATGATCAGCAATAGCATTCTCTTCGTCATTGCACTCATGGTCTTAATTGAAGCTGCTAAATAATTATTTTTCTTTATAGTGATCTAGTAATAATTTTTTCGTCACCAATGAATCTTCAGCCCAAGCATGACAACTATTTACGATAGATGGAAATTCAGACTTTGACTCGCCTGCCTCTTTTTTCTCCGATCTCTTTTTAATTAAATCTGGCATGATCGTTTGAAATGCCACCGTGCCAATATACAAAATTAATTCATTAATATGCGTGCACCCTTCTGTACGGCCTACTTTCCTTTTAACCTCTCTTTGCCAAGCATGCCCAATTTTAACACCGACCAATCGCTGATAATTTTGCACGATGTTAGGACACATCTCAAAAGGCCCTTTTAAAGTTTTAACTTGGATTTCTTTAATTTCAAAATACGCATCAATGGTTAAACAGACCCACATACTGTGGTAGGGCTCTTCGGGGTTTATTTTTCCATGAAAATTATTTTGAAAGGCATAATGTTTTACATCTTGAATCGTTGCTTCAATATCCCATAAGCCATCTTCACGACGATACCCATCTGATATGACACTTCTTGTATGAATTTTTTCCCTTAACATCGCTACCTCAAAATGACTTAAATGCTTTCAAAATCAGCTCTGCTCGGATATGATACAATGCTAATTAAATCCTATGTATATTACCTTATCATGTCCGTTTCCGTTGAACAGATAGATCATATTTTACCACAAACACAATGCACAAAATGTGGTTATGACGATTGCTTAAGTTATGCTAAAGCCATTCAAAGGGGCACACCCCACAACCAATGCCCTCCTGGTGGCATAGCAGGCATCAAAGAACTCTCCACTTTACTCAACCGAGAGATAATGCCCTTAAACCCTAAACATGGTGTTGAAGCCTCTAAAAAGGTAGCTTTCATTCATGAGGATCTATGCATAGGTTGTAAAAAGTGTATTCAAGCCTGCCCTGTTGATGCCATCATAGGCTCTGGTAAGCTCATGCATACGGTGATTACTGATGAATGTACGGGCTGTGATCTCTGTGTTGAACCTTGCCCAATGGATTGTATTGAATTAATTGAGCTCCCTGCCAACCTACAACCTGAAAAAATGTCTCCAGAAGTAATGACTCAGCAAAAAGACCATTATCGTAACAGGCACACAATAAACCTTCAGCGCTTGAATCAACAACATCAAGAACGCCATCAAGAAATTCAAAGCCAAAAACAAACTGCTCTAGATAAAAAAGCCTATATTGCTGAGGCCCTGGCAAATTTCCGTGCTAAAAAGAAAGAGATCTAAAAATGAATAAACAAAAACGCGCTGAAATATTTAGAATTTTTAAATCTCAAAATAATAAGCCCGAGACTGAGTTAAAATATAACAGCAACTTTGAACTCTTAATTTCTGTTCTTTTATCCGCCCAAGCAACGGACGTCAGTGTAAATAAAGCCACAGATAAACTTTACCCTATTGCCAATACACCAGAAACTATTTTTGCACTGGGTGAAGCAGGCTTAACCAACTATATTAAATCTATTGGTCTTTATAAAACCAAAGCCAAAAACACCATTAAAACCTGTCAGATGTTAATAGAAAAACATAACAGCATCGTTCCTGATGATCGTGAAGCATTAGAAGCTTTGCCAGGTGTCGGGCGGAAAACTGCAAATGTTGTCCTCAATACGGCTTTTGGTCACCCCACTATGGCGGTGGACACACATATATTTAGAGTCTCTAATCGCATGAAACTTGCGCCTGGTAAAAATGTATTAGAAGTTGAAAAAAAATTACTCAAAGTTATTCCAGATGAATATAAAGTTGATGCCCATCATTGGCTTATCCTGCACGGGCGCTATACGTGCGTTGCACGCAAACCTCGTTGTAACAGCTGCCTCATCTATGATCTCTGCGAATATAAAGATAAGGACGAATAATAATGCTCTTTAATCAAGATCGAACGGCCATGAGAGAAGTCTATTTTCAAAG
>CAXBFV010000062.1:0-6130 GCA_963974985.1 uncultured Gammaproteobacteria bacterium
AGATGCGACTTGGATACAAGTTTTAAAAGAGCTTGGAAGAAGAGCACAAACAAAATCCAAAGCTTGGCTTATTACAGGCGGAAGACCGAAAACACCGGTCACTATTTTAGAGTACTGCGCCAGTGATCATAAAAGCTTCTTAATTGATAAACTAGCAGACTTTCAAGGCGTGCTTCATGGTGATGCCGATCCTTGTTATCAAAAGTTTCATTTGCATGATATGACGATGTCATATTGCAATGCTCACAGCAGAAGACATTACAAGGCAATAGCTGATTCAGCAAAGCATAAAGATGGCATTGCCACTCACATGCTAAGAGAATATAAAAAGCTCTATGATATAGAAGAGTGGATCAGAGATCTTAACCCAGAGAAAAAACAACAAATCAGGCAAGAAAAAGCCAAACCTATTCTAGAGGCCATGCATCAATATCTCACAGACAATTATGATGACGTGCCACCCAAATCAAAACTTAGACAAGCCATGGATTATACCCTTAGGTATTGGCCAGGCTTAATTCAATATCTCAATGACGGGAGACTTCACATCGATAACAATCATACTGAAAGACAAATCAGACAGTTTGTCATGGCTAGAAACAACTTTCTGTTCGCTGACACCGTAGCTGGCGTTAAGGCTTTATGTCTTCATTTTTCACTTATACAAACAGCTATTCAAAATGCTTTAGAACCTTATGAATACTATTTGCATTTATTCAAGCATTTGCCGCTTTGTAAGGCTGTTGAAGATTATGATCGGCTTTTGCCTTGGAATGTCAAACTCACAAAGCAGGCAGCATAATGCCTTGTTATCAATGCGGAGTGACGCCATGCAATGATTGCTTAAAAAGCGCCGAAAGAGTCAACGGGTTTATCAGCGCCCAAAGAAATTTAGGGATGATTAGGATTGAAGAAATTATAACAAGAGCAGGTATTCAAAACTCTCAACAAGTTTTGTTTCACAATAAGAGTCAATTATTAAGAAGTATCAATAATTTACCCACCACATTAAAATTACTGGATTTTAAATATAAAAGAGAAACAAGTCTAGAAATTTGTACAGAAGGTAAAGAAGATATAAAGATAGCCAATTTAATTATTAAAGCTTTAGTAGAGACCTACTTAAGAAACCCGGACTCACAAATATTTCCAGATTTTATTTTAAGAGGTCATGGGGCAGTGGGAAGTTTTAGCGTTGTTAGAAAAGATCGGTATACTGAAAGAAAAGTAAAAATATATGCTAATCCCGGTACTAGTGGCACTGCTAGTCGTAACCCTTTAGATTATCTACCAGACAGCGACGCCACCCTAGAAAATTTTGCAGCACGGTTTAGGTCCTTATTTCCTCAGCAAACTGGACCAATCCTCCTCAGCACATGCCATGGTGCTGAAGATGGTGCTGAAGATGGTGCTGAAGATGGTATTTCTTGTTCTTCAGTTGCTCAATCCTTCTCTTCATATTTAAGTTGTAATATTTATGCGAATGTAGGTTCAGGGAATCTGTCAAAGACAAGATGGCATCAAAGCTCTTCCCTCTTTAAACCCGAGGCCAGTCGTAACTTAAGGGATTTTAAGCAGCCATTAAATTTGAAAAACGTTCTTCATACAGTTTCAATAAAGCATCCTCCATTATTTTGGCATGAAATATTAGCTTTATCTTCTCATTTTATGGATGAAAATCCTGGTTTAGTGATTACGCGTTATAACGATAAAATTAATAGGGAATTTATTCACTCACAGCTAGAAATTAAGTCTGTTTCTGTGAGTTATTAAACGATTTTTATATGAAACCTCAACAAGTTATTAAAAGGCCATATATTCAGCGCTTACGTCAAGACAGACTATGATTTGGCAGGATAGTACGACACATTTTACCTAAAGGGTTCGCCATATATAAATTGAATAAAATAAACTGATTTCTTTAAAGAGATGGTCAACATTAACCCCCTTCAATGTAAAGCATGCAAAAGTGAGATGGAGCTTATTCAGCTACACCATCTCAGAATGGGAATGCTTTTTGATTTACTGAAAATGAACTGAGAGACTTTATATGAATTGCTCGATTTGTAAAAAACCGCGTTATAATGGTGACAAAGCCGCTAAAGGATATTTTTGCAGTTGCTCTGAAAACATAAGAGTATCCGAACCGCAAATACCATACTATCAACGTCATTCGAGGGTTTACAGAAAAATAGGTGAAGCGCAGGATTTTGAAAAAAAGGATACGTTTAGCCATAAAAATGCACATTCTTTTCAGAATGTAAAAAGGTTTCCTTGTGCTCCGCGAGCATCAATGCCTTTTGAGTCTACAAACTTTGGAGTCCAGGGGGGAGCGGTGACAGCAGGTGGTGGTGCAACATCCGCTGGTGATCATCTATCGTTTTCTCATTCAGGTTTCGGGAATGAACCAATGGGACAGTGGTCGCGTTATTTAGAACAATCACGACCAACTACTGAGATATTTGAAATAATTGCGAGGGAAGTGGAGGAGGACGCGCGGAAAGTATTTAAGATAAGCTCTACAGCGACGTCTCAAGCTTCAATAACCGGTGAGGTTACAGAGGATCGTAAAGCAGAATATATAAAGAATGCGTTTGCTGATCGTGGGTTTCGTCCAAGTGATCATATGGATTTTTGGCGGAACATAAAGGGTTTATATGATGCCGGGTCACCAAATAATGACTGCGAAGGATATGGCGATTGTGACAAACAAAGTTTTTACTATGTTAAGGAACTTTATAAGAGGTTGATTGACGCGGGATTTGATAAAAAGACTTTTAGCCTCATAGTTTATAAGTTTAGGACACTGCACTATGAACCAGCGGTAACATTTTACCCAGTAAGTGGTGATAGTATTACTCTATATGGTTCCTCATGGGATGGTCATGGGATGAAAAATGAACAATATCACTTGGGTGAACCCGTTTTTTATTATGAGGTTGAGTCTCCAGATTTTAGCAATGTTATGGAAAAAGATTTCATTGATTTATGGGGCTTTTAATACCAACTGCATCCAAGTATTGTGCTTAAGAGGCCATAAAATCTATTCTTTAGATTACGTGTTGAATATAAGTTGAACAGATAAGCCCCCTTCAATGCGGTTTAAAAGTTGGATTTCAGCATTATGATAGCGCATAGCTTCAGAAACGATTGATAGCCCTAGACCGGCACCGGTGCTACTTGCTTTTTTACCTTCTGAAGTTCGATAGAAGGGCTTGATTACTTTCTCAAGTTCACTTTCTGGAATGCCAGGGCCATTATCTTTTATAGTGATGATGATTTTTTCTTTCGCCATTTTTGAAGTGACTTGAACTTTATCTGCAAATTTAAAGGCATTGCTTAGAATGTTATTAAAGCAGCGTTTCATACTGTTTTCTGCAATTGAAATTGGCAGGTAGCTATCTAACCCATCGAGCTGAATATTATAACCCATGTCCATAAAGTCATAGCAGGTTAAAAGTAAGAGGCCATTAATATTCGTGAGCTTTTTCTTTTCTTTATAGGCTGCATTTTTGGTGTAACTTAACAGTTCAGAAATCATGGTTTCAATTTCTTCTGTGTCGAGCGCTATTTTTTTAGATATACCTTCATCTTTGATAAGGCTTGAACGTAATTTTATCCTTGTGATGGGTGTTCGTAAGTCATGAGAGATTGCGCCTAATAGTTTTGCGTTGTGGTTGACTAGCTCTTGAATGCGTTGTTGCATATTTTTCATTGTAGAGACCGTTCCATGGACCATAGGTAACCCTTTTCCTGTGTCGATCTTTGCATACATATCGAGCCCAAGTTTACTTGCAGAATGCTTAACATTTTTTAAAGATGCCGAAATTAAATTTATAATTACAAAAAAAGCAGTGAGTAGGGTGAGAATAATCATAAGAACAATAAAGAGCAAAATGTAATATAAATAGGAAAAACTAGGTGTTTCTAGATAGTTTAGCCATTGCCCATTTTGGAGCTGATAAGAAACCTTAAGGCGATGATAGTTTATTTTTTCTAGGGTGCGCTGAATATGGCTGAGTGTGGCCGTATTTTTAAATTGTAGTGGCCATTTTGGTTCGGCTGTACGTGTAATGATAATTCCAACATTTGGGCTTTTAAGTGAAATGGGGTGTTTTTGAAACTCATCGAATAGATGCTGAGCAGCATTTGGTGCCATCTTAGCCTGATAAACGAATGATATAAATGTAGTGTGTTCCATTTTCTTATTACAATCATTACAAATGCTGGGGCTGGGTGGAAGCAATATAAAAATACAGAGTGTATAAAAAAAAAGCACAAGACAAAAAAGAAGTTGATATAGGTTTCTTTTAACCCAGGCTAAAGAAGGTTTTCTTTTCATTTTTTTATAACCGGAATAGCAAAATTGTAACCAAAACCACGAACAGTTTTAATGATGGCCGGCTGAGAGGGATCTACTTCAATAATGTTTCGAAGACGAGAAATCTGTAGATCTACCGCTCGGTCGAAGGATTCAATCCCATAATCTTCAGCCGCTTGGGCTAGGAAGTCTCGACTTAATATGCGGTTTGGGTTTTCTAGCATTAGATTTAATATGTCATATAGGCGTTTTGTCAAAGGTGCTTTAACGCAAGACTTATCCATTAATGTCCCTGTTTCTTTATCTAGGGTCCAGTGTGCAAAACTATAAACTGTGTGTGAGGTGTTGGGATGAGGGGTGTGTTTTTGCTCTCCGCCAGCGCGTCTGCGAAGAGTAACGTTGATTCGAGCAGTAAGTGTTCTCACATTAAAAGGTTTTTGAATATAGTCGTCAGCACCATACTCTAAACCCAGCACATGATCTTCATCTCTGCCTTGTGCCGTCATTAACATAATTGGGATGTGTGGGTGAGAGTCAGTAATGGTTCGAGATAAGTGAATCCCATCACCATCGGGCAAATTAACATCTAATAATATCAGATGGTAAATATTATCAGCATTATCAGACTGCAAATAATGGTTGAGTTCTGAGGCATCGCAGGCGGTACTTATTTTAAAGCCTTGGTGTGTTAAGAGTGTTTTTAAGAGTTCAAGAATCTCTTTATCATCATCGACAATAAGAATATGTTTTTGGTCCAGCATAATACAACCTTACTCTTTGATGTACATCATGGTAAAAAACCAAAGGAATCCCATGATAAGAAAAATTAACCCCATTATGATATATAATGTTTGGCTGGGAACAAAAATAATATCAAGAGCGGAAATAATAATATTTGAAAGTACGGTTACCAATGCTAATGTAGCTGTAAATAAACCCATTATAAGACCATAAAATCTCGGTCCGCGAGCGTTCGAAACATAATAAATAGTAATGGTGAGAAAACCAAATCCTATGCATGTTACAGTTGCCCAAAAGCATTGAATATACTGTCCTGGAAATAAGGTGCTACCTAACAGACCTACAATGACAAATAGAGCGCCATACATGACGATGGTCTTTATATCTAAAAAATATTTATGTAGAAATAATATCATCAATGTCGCTAAAGCCGCGATAAAGTAATCGTAAACCATAAAATAATTATAGTTGCTGGATACGCCATAGACTGGGTGATGTACAGTTTGGTGAAAAGACTCAGTATATAAACTCCAACCTAAGAAATTTAGGAAAATAACCAAAAAAGCTTTGCGTGTTTTGGAAGATACAAATAAGCGCGTTACGCGTTGCGAAAAAAGCATATAACTTTCAGACATGTCTCTTTTAGGGTGCGCGGGAGCAGGTTGCTTAAATAAAAATAATATGATGAGGGAGCAAATGATTTGAATAATTAAGGCCGCGTAGAGAGTAGTTGGAGAGCCGTCATGAAATATTCCAAAATTATGGTTAATGATAACGCCTGAAAAAAAGAAAACATTCATGATTGTACCCATGTAGACGACGTAACGGATACGTTTTTTGCCTCTACTTACGTCAAATAAGGTTGCATAAGCAATGGACCAAAAACACATGCCAGCACCAAATATCAAATGCGCAGACAGCATGATCGCTAGATTTTCAGATTGATAGGCAACAATGCTTACGGTGTAGGCAATAATAAGAAAAATACTACAGAGTAAAAAAACTTTTTTACGACCTATTTTGTCAGACAAATCTCCTAGTATTGGAGCAAGTAAAATATAACTTGGT
>CAXBFV010000063.1:0-6020 GCA_963974985.1 uncultured Gammaproteobacteria bacterium
GTGTTTGATTGGTCGAAATGGTGCTGGGAAAAGCTCATTATTAAAATTAGTCCAGGGAGATCAACTGGCGGATTCGGGTGAAATTATTCGTGAGCAAGGCGTTAATATTTTCACTTTACAGCAAGAAGTGCCAAAAGATACCAAAGGTTCTATTTTTGAAGTGGTGTTGTCTGGTTTAGGAGAGGCGGGGCAATTGGTTCTAGCTTATGAAGCCTTATTACAGAAAGAAGATTTGGGTGAAAGTGACTATAGCAAAATGGGTGATCTTCAAGAGAAGATTGACCAACTCGATGCGTGGACGATTCAAAATAAAGCCCATTCAATTATTTCTCGATTAGCATTAGATGGCAATATTGATTTTAATTCATTGTCAGGTGGTTTGAAGCGTCGGGTATTATTAGCTAAAGCATTGGTGTGTGAACCTGATTTGTTGCTTCTAGATGAGCCGACAAACCATTTAGATATTGAGTCTATTCAATGGTTGGAACAATTTTTGCCAGAGTATAAGGGCAGTATCCTTTTTATTAGCCATGATCGTGCTTTCTTGCAAAAGATTGCGACACGTATCGTAGAGCTTGATAGAGGGCACCTCATTAGCTTTGAAGGTACTTATCAACAATTCTTAGTCCATAAAGAAAATGAACTGCATGCAGAATCACAGCATAATTCACTATTTGATAAAAAGTTAGCACAAGAAGAAGTATGGATTCGCCAAGGTGTTAAAGCACGTCGAACTCGCAATGAAGGACGCGTCAGAGCCCTGGAAAAAATGCGACGTGAGCGTCAAGAAAGAAGGTCGCAGCAGGGTAACGTTAAAATTGCAGCAGCGTCTTCTGAAAAATCAGGGAAGCGTGTACTGCTTGCTGAAAATATTAGCTTCAAATATGACAATAAATGGATCTATCAAAATTTTTCTACGGAAGTGTGGCGTGGTGATAAGATTGGTATATTGGGTCCAAATGGTTGTGGAAAGAGTACATTACTGAATGCATTGCTCGGTAAGTTGAAAGTGACTGAAGGTAAAGTGGAACTTGGCACTAATTTAGAGATCGCCTATTTTGATCAGCTTCGTAATCAATTGGATGATTCGCTTTCTATTCAAGATAACGTCGCGGAAGGCAGTGACTTTATTGAATTAAACGGACAGAAAAAACATATCCTTTCCTATTTGCAAGATTTCTTGTTTACCCCAGAGCGTGCACGTACGCCCGTATCTGCTTTATCAGGGGGTGAGCGTAATCGTGTGCTTTTGGCAAAAATGCTGAGTAAGCCGAGTAACGTTTTGGTATTGGATGAACCGACAAATGACTTGGATATTGAAACCTTAGAAATTCTTGAAGAGCTTTTAATGAACTATCAGGGCACTATTTTATTGGTAAGTCATGATCGAGCTTTCATTGATAATATTGTCAGTAGTACGATTGTTTTTGAAGGTGAGGGGCGCATTGAAGAATACGTCGGCGGCTATGAAGACTGGTTGCGTCAAAAAAGTGACTCTATTACTCAAAAGCCTAAAAAAGGTGAATCTAAGTCTGCTATTGAAAAAGTAAAACTAGAGCCTGTGAAAGCTGAGAAAAAATTAAGCTTTGAGCAAAAGAAACAGCTTGAAGCGTTACCGAAACAAATTGAAGTCCTTGAGACTGATATTGAAAAGTTAGGTGTGGAAATGACATCACCAGAATTTTACAAACAAGAAGCTGAGGCAATTAAAATAGCTCAGGATTTATTAGCTTCTAAAGAAGCTGAGTTAGAAAAAACCTTTGCATTATGGGAGAAGTTAGAAGGTTAACCTTAAACCTTGCAAAGTTGCTTAGCGCCTGCAATCAGGTCTTCATCATGCTTGGCAAAACAAAGTCTTAGATATTTGTGCTCTGGTGTTTCATAAAGTGAAGAGATGGGTACGAGACCTACGTTGTATTCGGTGACAAGCTTTTCTGCAAAGGTCTGGTCATCTTCATTTGAAATGTGGCTATAGTCTAAAAGTAAGAAGGGTGAGCCTTCCCATTTAGCAATTTTAAAGCGACTATTCTGTAATGCTTTTGTGAGTGTTTGATATTGCGCTTGGTAAAGTTTAGGAAGATCTTGCCAATACTCGGGATAGTTATTGATGCCATCGGCTAAAGCCAGTTGCATAGGTGTGGGCGCTGAAAAAGTTGTAAATTGCTTAATGCCAAGCAGATTAGGCAGTATGTCAGCCGGTGCGATGCAAACTCCCATACGCCAGCCGGTTAGGTTATACGTTTTTCCCAATGACTGCACAACGATAAGTTGTTGGCGAAGTTCAGGAATTTGTAAAGCACTGATAAAATCATCACCGGCATAAATGTGCTCATAGACTTCATCGCTTAAGAGTAAAATATCTTTGTCTTTGATAAGTTTGGCAATTTCTTGATACTCTTCCAAAGTGATGACGGATCCCATGGGGTTGTGCGGAGAATTTAAAAGAATCATTTTAGTTTTAGGCGTAATAGCATTAGCTAAGGCTTCAATGTCTACATGTCCATCGTCTTTTAATTTTAAACGTTTACTTACACCCCTGGCGGCGTTTACGGTATTGGGGTAAGCATCGAATGCGGGGTCAAAATAAATAACCTCATCACCCGGAGAAACATAAGCCATGACGGCCGAAAATATTGCTTCTACGGCACCACAACTAATCATGACCTCTTTTTCGGCATCAATTTCAACGCCATAACACAGACTGGTTTTTTCAGCACAAGCTTTTCTAAGCTGAGGCATGCCGGGAATAGGGGAGTATTGATTAAATCCTTTTTGCGCATAATGATGGAGCCTGTCTACTAACCAGTCTGGGGTTTTAAAGTCAGGCGCCCCTTGCGTCATGTTGATAGCATTATGTTTTTTAGCAAAACTTGCCATGTGGCCAAATATTGAGGGTTTGGTGGTAACAATAGAAGTAGGTTGCATGATTTTTAGCTTAAATATAAATACTTTGATTCTATCATAATCATTTTATGAATTTTTAGCTTTATATTATCGGTCTGTACATGGACGAATGCTTGTTTGTTGAGTAACGTTACTTATATAAGATATTTTTTAAGGGATTGAGGTCGATACCCTTTAATTGGAGTTTATTTATGTCAGACCATATTTCAAGTTTGAAAGATGAAATACGAGCACTGAAAAGCAAAGAGGCCTTTCATGAAAAGACAGCAGGCATCCTTGAAATGATTGCTATGGGTGAATCGACACCTGTAATTTACAATAGTATTGCCTCACTGTATGAATCTCGTCATATTGGCATGCGTTGTTCTATGCTTGAATTAAAAAATGGTAAGTTATTGCATGGCGGTGCACCAAGTCTACCAAAAAAATATTGTGAAGCGGTTCACGGTCTTAAGAATGGTCCAAACGTTGGATCTTGCGGTACCTCTACTTATACGGGTGAACGGTGTGTTGTTGAGAGTATTGAAGCAGACCCTAAGTGGGCAAATTTGAAAGAATTTGCTTTGCCGCATGGCATGCGTTGCTGTTGGTCCGAACCGATTAAAGATTCAAATGGAAAAGTGCTGGGTGCATTTGGGATGTACTATAATCATACAGCAACACCTAGCGAAGAGGAATCTCAGGATTTAACCTCAGCAGCTAGAATTACAGGATTGGTGATGGAGCGAGACCATAACCAAAAACGTATTAGGGAATTGGCCTATACGGATACGTTCACAAAATTACCGAGTCGTGCTTATTTTTATAAACATGTAGAGAATTTAATTCATTTATCAAAACAACATAAAAGCCAGTTTCATTTACTATATATTGATATGGATGACTTTAAGTGTGTTAATGATAGTTTAGGTCATGATGCGGGAGACTTTCTTTTAAAAGCAATATCACGAAGGTTAAAAATAGCGGATCAAAATTTTGATATTATCGCAAGATTAAGTGGTGATGAATTTTGTGTGGTAATAAAAGGTACGGGTGATATGAATGTTGAACATATGGCCCAGCGTTGTATTGAGATTGTTTCTAAGCCCGTCAATTTTAAAAAGAACATTTATTATACCCCTGCTTGTAGCATTGGTATTGCGCATTACCCAAAGGATGGGAAAAAGATTTCAGCCTTGTTAAAGGCCGCAGATACGGCACTTTATTCAGCTAAAGATTTAGGTAAAAACCGTTATGCCTTTTATGAGTTGGAGTTATCCATAAAAGCAGAGCGCCAATTTTATTTTGAACAATCTCTTCGAGATGGAGTTGAAAAAAAACAATTTAAATTGGTGTACCAGCCTCAGATAGATATTGCATCTCAAAAAATAATTGGTATTGAAGCATTGACACGTTGGACCCACCCAGATTTTGATCAAGTTTCACCCTTAGAATTCTTTAAAGTTGCTGAGCGTATAGGGGTGGTGAGGCCTTTAACAGAGTGGGTTTTATATACGGCTTGTCACCAAGCGGTGGCTTGGAAAAAAAGTGGGCTTGGATCATTAAAAATGGCAGTAAATATTTCATCCAGCCAATTTTTAGATAAAGATATTTTTTCTTTACTTAAAAAGGTGATTGACGAAACCAGTATTGAGCCATCTATGCTGGCGTTGGAGGTAACGGAAAGTGTGGTGCAGACGAACCCTCAAAACCTTTCTATATTTAAAAAGTTAAAGAGCTTGGGTATTTCTATAGCAATTGATGATTTTGGTGAAGGCTATTCATCATTTGCTTCATTGAAACATATTAGTATTGATTGTTTGAAAATAGGAAAATATTTTATTGATGACGTGGTGACAGATTCAAGCTCACGATCTCTTGTGTCCTCCATGGTTGATATTGGTCATAATCTTGGACATACCATTGTAGCCGAAGGCGTGGAGACTGAAAAGCAGCTTAATATTTTAAAAGCGTTAGGTTGTGAAACGGCACAGGGCTATTTATTTAGCAGGCCTGTTGCGGCGGAAAACCTATCAGAAAAATTAAAAGAAGGTATGTGGAAAATCTAAAATAATTAGAGTTTTGAATGCCTCATATACCAATTTCAATAAGTATTGCGGTAATATAACTGCCATTGATCAGCAACCTTGTTGTGCTTAAATCTTAGCAATAGAACAACTATTACTTACGATTTCCGCACATCAATATTACCAATCATTGTTTATTCTTTCACCACCATATTTATTGTAATTGGTATTTGTGCTGAGGCATTAAGAAGTAAAACTTATTATGATTACCACTTAGCTGAAAGTGTTTTAACAAGTGCTTCAAGTTGTTTGCCTTTTACAAAACCTGCAACATAATCATATTTGCCATCTTGTGTTTTAAATATAAGCGTTGGTGTGCCGCCAAACCCGTATTTTGAGAAGAACGCTGTATTGGCTTTAACTTTAGCAAAAGCTTCTTGCACAATGGGATCTTTAGAGCTTTGATCTAAAGGCTTAAGACCACCTTCCTCTTGTTTAACATTAAATTTGTGTTCATCTTTTATCAAAGCACGTAATGGATTTTTGGCCGTTAGCATGGCTGCAGCTTTGCCTAAACTTCCAGGTTTTAAGAATCCAGCGGGAAGCCATTTAACTTGAAGGTCTCCATTTTTAACAAGATCAAGTTTATTGATTTCTTCATACATTAGGTGACAAAAAATACAATTTGGATCAATTACGATGTAAAGCTTATGTTTGGCAGAGTCTTTGCCATCAGCAATAGTTGCCAAATTATCTTTAGTAATCTCTTCATAAGCTTCTTTTGCAACTTTGCTTTGGATGAGCTCTTTGGTGTACTTCTCAGTTAAATTTACACCTTGGGGAGTAATTACATTCCCAATAATCAAATATTTTCCTTTATTAGAAAAAACAACTTGAGCGGGCCCGCCTTGCGTAGATTTAATCACATAGCCCTGTAAGTCAGTGCCTGCTGGGGTAAAGGTATCCGTTACATTTGCTTGGCCTTTGGTCATAGTGTGGATAAGTGCTTCACCTTGGGTGAAGGCTGGGCTCAACTTAGCAGGGGCTGCAAATAAGGGGGCAGCAAACATTGCGGTACAGGTAAGGACTGAAAGGGTTTTAAATTTTTGC
>CAXBFV010000064.1:0-6001 GCA_963974985.1 uncultured Gammaproteobacteria bacterium
GACTGATATCAGGTTCAGAAGCAATAAGCTTTAAGAATGTCACCATGCAGGCTTTGGCATCTAACATGCCATCATCCATATTGATATCGATAATTTGAGCACCATTTTCAACTTGCTGCTTGGCAATATGAAGCGCTTGATCATAATCTTCTTCACGAATCAATTTGGCAAATTTTATAGAGCCTGAAACATTGGTGCGCTCACCCACATTAATAAAATTTGAGTCTTTACGAATGACGAGCGGCTCAAGCCCTGAAAGGGTGCATATAGGCTCATGAGGTACCGGTTGTCGAGGTTTAATATCTTTGATCGCATCGGCAATTGCTGCAATATGTTCAGGCGTTGTACCACAACAGCCACCGACAATATTAATGAGGCCTGACTGGGCAAACTCTTGAATGAGGCTTGCCATGTATTTAGGGGATTCATCGTATTCACCAAATTCATTTGGGAGGCCGGCATTTGGATGTGTATTGACAGCGCAGTCTGCAATATCTGAGATAGACTTGAGATGTGGGCGAAGGTCTTTAGCACCAAGGGCGCAATTAAATCCGACTGAAATAGGGTTTGCATGTCTTATTGAATACCAAAAAGCTTCGGCAGTTTGGCCTGAAAGCGTACGACCACTAGCATCGGTGATGGTGCCTGAGATGATAATAGGCAACTCTATATTATGCTTTTCAAAATAAGATTTTATCGCGTAAATAGCAGCTTTTGCATTAAGGGTATCAAAAATAGTTTCAACCAATAAAATATCCGCGCCACCTTGTACCAACCCATCAATATTTTCGGTAAAGGAAATGACTAATTCATCAAAGCTGACATTGCGAAACCCTGGGTCATTGACATCTGGGGACATAGAGAGCGTGCGATTTGTAGGGCCAATCACACCTGCGACAAAACGAGGCTTATTTGGTGTCAGTTGGTTATATTTATCAACGGCACTTTTAGCGAGCTCAGCACTTTTTTTAGTAATATTAAAAACTTGATCTTCCATGCCGTAATCGGCCATGGAGATCGAGGTACTGTTAAAGGTATTAGTTTCAATAATATCGGCACCGGCTTCAAGATAAGCCTCATGAATGCTTTGTATTATTTTTGGCTGGGTGAGACTTAGTAAGTCATTATTGCCTTTTTGTTCATGGCTGTGGTTCTGGAATAAATCACCTCTAAAATCCAATTCTTCAAATTTATGCTGTTGAATCATGGTCCCCATTGCGCCATCCAAAATAAGAATTCGTTCAAGTAGTATTTTTTGGAGTGTGGATGTATAGCTCATGGGCGTCTTAAGATTTTATTGCAGTATAAAATAGTGTATCTAATTTTAGTTTACAGGGTAAGCGTAGTAGCGTTTGTTGTGTTATTTATTAGAGTTGTGGTTAGCTGGCATAGCTCAGTTGGTAGAGCAACTGATTCGTAATTAGTAGGTCCGAGGTTCGATTCCCTGTGCCAGCACCATTTTTACTTTATTCATTCAGAATTAAGTTTACTAATTGTCTAACCTTCGGCAGAACATAACGATTTTTTTGATAATAGATAAAGAGATCTTCTTTTTCATTAAACTGATCGCTGAGGATTTCTACAAGTTCCCCAGACTCTATCTCGTTCTGAACCATATAGTCATGGAATTGTGCAATGCCCATTCCTTTTAAAACACAAGATTTGATAAATTGGATATTATTAGCTTGAATGGGGTTGGATAGGTGTAAGGAAGTGGGTGGTTTATTTTTGAGACCGACAAGAGGAGTTTTAAGTGACCGTCCGCTATGGGGAATATAAGCATGATTATTGAGATCTATTAATGAAGCAGGGGTGCCATGCTGTTTAAGGTAATCAGGTGATGCGCACATAATATAACGTGTGTAACAAATTTTGCGGGCAATAATATCATCAGGTCCTGGCCAATTCACACCAAAGGCCAAATCAATATTTTCATGCTTCATGTCAGGCATGCGTTCTTCAAAGCGCACATCAATTTTTACTTGTGGAAATTTTTGCATGTAGCGTTGAAGCTTGGGAAGTAAATGTGTTTCAGAAAGCGCGCCATTGCAGCTAATTCTTAATATGCCTTTTGGCGCATTGTGTAATCCAGAAACTAAATTTCTGGTGAGATCTAATTCTTCTTTTAGTTTTTGGCATTGCGTATAAAGTAGCTCACCTTGATGGGTTAAGGTTACGGATCTTGTGGTGCGTATAAAAAGCGGCACACCCATTTCATCTTCAAGCGCTTTAACGGCTAGACTTATAGAAGCTTTTGTAGTTTCTAAATATTTAGCGCTTTTCGTGAAGTTTTTAAATTCAGCAACAACTAAAAAAGTTTCAAATTGAGCCAAAGAAGGCTTTGAGTTTTTCATTGTTTATATTTTGAAAACAGTAGTTTCATATTAATGGTATTGTAGTATTAATGGCCTATTATTACAATGTGCTGTGTTTTAGATTGAAGAGCAAGGAAATAAAAAATGAAATCTTGGAAAATAGGGGTGTTGTTAAGTTATATTAGTGTCGCTTCTGCTTCTGCCGCAATTATTACACCGGCATTACCTGCAATTGAGAAAAGCCTTGGTGTTGGACATGGTGCTGTTGAATGGATTGTGAGCATATTTTTAATTGGGTACATGTTGGGACAATTTATTTATAGCCCGATGGCGAATCGTTTTGGCCGACTCAAAGCTTTACGTATTGGCATGGCAATAAATATTTTAGGTATCTTGGTTTGCTTAATTGGATCTGCTGAGAATAGTTATATTATTTTATTGGTAGGGCGGTTGGTTACCTCATTGGGTGCTTCTGCTGGCTTAAGCTGTACCTTTATGCTGATCAATGAATCTTTATCTTCTGATCGTGCGAAACACGCACTATCTTTTTCAGCAGTTTCTTTTACCGTTGGAATAGGGCTCGCTGTTGTATTGGGTGGCATGATTTCCCACTACTTGCGTTGGGAAGATTGTTTTTGGTTCTTACTGGTGCATGGTGTGATTATGTTAGGACTAACGTGTTTGTTTAAGGAAACATTGCAGAAGCCTATTAAGGCTTCATTGGTGACTATTTTTAAATCTTATGGTGAGGCCTTATGCCATAAGAAGCTCTTTATTTTTGCAGCATGTGTGGGATTGGTGTCTGTATTTTCATATTGCTTTGCAGCTGCTGCACCCTTTATTGCTCAAAATATCTTGCATCTTAATGCCGCAGATTATGGCTATTGGAATATCCTAAATATGGTAGGTATGTTTTGCGGTGCATTTGTGGCTTCACGATTGATTAAGAAATATGAGAGTATGCAAATTTTGTTGGCAGCGATTACGATTATTATTCTTGGATTTATTGTAATGGGAATATTTTCTGTGACGGGCACGCTTACCACAATAGGTTTTTTTGGTATTACGACTATTGCCTATTTTGTTTCAAGTTGGATCTTCCCAACAGCCTCTCATATCGCATCTAATGCGATTGATTGCAAGGCTAATGCTTCGGGGGCTATGAATTTTATTAATATGGGCTCAGCAGTATTGATGGTGGCAATTATGGGATATTTACCTTTTGAAGCTTTATGGGGATTTATCGGAGTAGTGATGGTTTTTGCAGTGCTTTGTTTTGTGGGTGTGGTGGCTTTTTCAAGGTCAGAGGGTTAATCAATAAGAAAGAAGTTATTGAAAGCTTTAGATAATGAGCAAAGACCAAGGCGAAAATGAATGAAAAAGCGCAGGTTATATAAGTATAAGTGAGTATTTGAATGAGATTAACGCCCAAAATAGCGTCGCACCTACAGCCTGAAGGGCTTTGCTGCCTTTGCTTGTTATGTTTCTTGTAACTTCTTTGCTGCTGCAAAATAGCTAGAAGCTCCTTTATATATCTCCTCTGATTCTACAACCTGAAAGCCGTTAGTAATTAATAGATCGTCTACTTCAGAGCTCGTTATCCTTCTTATAGGAATGGGAATTAATCCAATTTTACACAAGACCCTAACGAACTGAATTTGTAGATTAACTAAAAACGACATCTTTTGTCGCAAGCAAGGTGTTACAGAAATAAATAAACCATCCGGGTTTAATATTTCATTTATTCGTTGCATAACATCCTGAGGACTAGGAACCGTGTGCAGCATATTAAAAGCCAGAATAACATCATAAGATTCGTTGGAATACTTTTTATCAAAAATATCCGATTGCTCAAAATTTATGTTTTCAATTTTACTAAGAGTGGCTTTCTTTTTTGATATAGCAATCATCTTAGATGAAATATCAATTGCATGAATATCTTTTACCAGACTAGAGAATTGACAGGATGCAGTGCCTGTCCCACACCCATAATCCAGAACAGTGTCGCTATCTTTCAAGAACCTTTTAGTATTTTCTCTAGATTTTTTATGAATGTACTCAAATCGCTCTTCGGTCTTGTCATAGTTTTCTGAAGCGTTATCCCAAAAATTTTCCGATTTGTTCATTCTCTATACCTTGGGGTAAAACATAACAGCTTATTACTAACTAATCTGTTAAATGGTTAAACATAATCATTGGTAATAATCCCACGAGGCAGGTTTTGGAGTTTAATAAATGAAGCTTTAACGTGAATGTTTAAAAATACGCGCTTGCTCGCGTTTCCAGTCCTTATCTTTTTCAGTGGCACGCTTATCGTGAAGATGTTTACCTTTAGCAATGGCAATTTGAACTTTGACGTTGCCATTTTTCCAATACATTTCTAAGGGTATAATGGTATAACCTTTTTGTTCAACTTTGCCGATTAGTTTGCTGATTTGCTCGCGGTGTAATAATAGTTTGCGCGCAGCACTAGGTTGTGGGACATAATGTGTAGAGGCAGAAAGGAGTGGCGTGATCAAGGTATTTGAAAGCCAGGCTTCATTTTTTCGAATCTGAATATGGCTGTCCACAAGTTGGACTTTCCCTTCACGAATACTTTTAACTTCCCAACCTTTTAACACAATGCCAGCCTCAAATTTATCTTCAAGAGTATATTCATGAAAGGCTTTTTTATTGCGTGCAATTAGGTCGCTATTTGGTTTGTTCTTTTTCATTACTTTGTTTTTGATTCAAATAGCAGTACAATAGCGTCGATTTTAGCATGAAACTGAGTGTTAAGAAAATTAATCATGACCACAATTAATAAAACAGCGATTTTACCGAATACTTGTGAGGAAGCTTATAGCGTTGTCACAGACATTAAAAGTTACCCAGAGTTCCTGCCATGGTGTAGCTCGGTGGACATTCATATTGATGAGCCTGAATTGGCTGAAGCAACGTTAAATATTGCCAAAGGTAAGATGAATATTGCTTTTACCACACACAATGAAATGGTGATTAATGAGCAAGTTAAATTGCGCTTATTAAAAGGACCTTTTAAGCGATTGTGCGGTGTTTGGAAATTTACAAAACTTAATGAGGAATCTTGTAAGGTTTCTTTAAAGCTTGAGTTTGAGTTTTCAAACAAGCTTCTGGCAATGGCTTTAGGTGTGATCTTTAACCAAATCACCAACACAATGTTAGATGCATTCTGTAAAAGAACTAAAGCGCTTTATCAACAGCAGGCTTCTTAAGCTATGCGTGTGGAAATTGTATATGCTAACCCTGAAAAGCAAACACTGTTAGCGCTAGATGTTAAAGAGGGCACTGATTGCAAAGCCGTTTTAGTAAGCTCTGGAATATTAGAACAATACAATTTATCTCTTGATGGTATTCAAATTGGCATCTTTTCAAACGGAGTTGAGCTTGATTATGTCTTACAAGAAAATGACCGAATTGAAATTTATAGACCTTTGACGATTGATCCTAAAGATGCACGCCGATTACGTGCTGAGAAAAAGCGTAAAGAGCAAAAACTAGAAGGTTTTGGAGCTTGAGTATGACTATTTGGAAAACCCCAATAAGTTTTGAGGTTATGAATGATCGCAGTCGTGGAACGCTTTCTGATTTATTGGGTATCGTTTTTACAGAAGTGGGTGATGATTATATTAAAGCTGAAATGCCAATTACCGATAAAGTGAAACAGC
>CAXBFV010000065.1:0-5954 GCA_963974985.1 uncultured Gammaproteobacteria bacterium
TCCAATAATCTTATCACGCTGTGCCGCAGGGTAGGCTTCAATAAAAGATTGATTAGCCTGCACAATTTTAAACGCCTCATCTTTGACAAAAATCAAATCCAAACTTGAATCTAAAATAAGTTGTAAAAATTCATTTTTATCTAACAAATTAGACTCAGACTGCTTTAACTGGGTTACATCATTATGAGTCCCCAACATACGAACAGGCTTACCCGCTCCATTATGTAAGGCCACACCACGACAGCGAATCCAAACCGTTGACCCATCTTTATGCTGATAGCGAACAATTTGATCACAAGGAAAACTTGAATCGACACAGTGCTTTCCAAAATTTTCAAGCAACAACGCTAAGTCTTCAGGGTGAATTAAATTTTTCCATTCGTGAACTAATGGTTTTTTAGTTGTAGGGTCATATCCTAAAATTCCCCAAAAACGATTATCCATCCAACCGTGCTCGGGATTTTCAAGATCCCAATACCATAGGCCGTCCAGGCCAGAGGATTGAATAAATTCAAATATCTCCGGATCGCTCTGAATACGCCCATACAATTCTTTTTGTAGATAATGACTCATTTCAATATCGAAGCCCACTTCCTAAAAAACAGAAAACTCTCTTTATAAGCTTAGAGCAGAATGGTCATAATTGCTGATTTGTTTAGATCTAGGCCTCACTTAAATATTTGAAGTGAAATCCTTTGGAAAGCAATCACCACCTATTCTTTCAAATAAGTAAACCCATTCAAGCTATATGCAGAAAAGCGACCTCTCACTAAATTTTGATCTTCGCCTATTCACACATTATTTTCTTGATTTGGTTACAAAATGAGTATATTTTGCCCATACTTAATTTTAAAGAATATCATCTACTTAGATCTTAAGGATATATACATGGCTCTACCTGAAGGTTATTCAAAGCGCCTTATTGGACCAAATTTGTTTTTCAAAAAAACGGGGACTGTTTTAGACATCCCAGTCACAGAAGACCAAAGAAAAATTGTTGGTTTATTCAAACAAGAAACTGCTCGCATCTTGCCAGAATTAGGATGGACCGATATTCATACTGCCCATAAAATTTATAACAATGGCATCAGAGTAGCTTTTATTAGTCCATTTGACATAACACTCGCCTCTTGTGATGTTATTGATTTCATATGGGCCTCTATTCGACAATTTTTGGAACTAGGGAGCTATAAGACAATTAACGAAGCAGAAGCCCTGCTACTGCCAATTATCGAAAAGGAAGAAAATCTAACATTAAGAGCAATATACACTGAAGCAACAGATCGCGGGTTTAATATATTTTTTGATGAGGGGCTTGTCACCATAGGTTCTGGCAAGTTTGCGTACCAAGCTCATATTGCTGAAATTGAAAGCAAAAAAATACCATGGGATAAAATAAAAGATATTCCGATTGTATTGGTTACAGGTACAAATGGTAAAACAACAACGGTTAGAGTCACCAGCTTTATCTGCCAGCATGCTAAAAAAGTTGTTGGCTATTGTTCCACCGACTGGGTAATGATTGATGGCAAGATAATTGATCGTGGAGACTTTTCAGGACCTTCTGGTAATCGCCATGTATTAACCAATCCTAATGTCGATGTGGCGGTCCTTGAAGTAGCTCGTGGTGGGCTATGTGGTCGAGGGCTTGCAAATACAAATGTAACCGCAGCAACGATTTCAAACATTTCCATTGATCATCTTGGCATGGATGGTATCGAAACATTAAAAGATTTATGCGAAGCAAAAAGCATCGTCTACAGCGCTGTTGAAAACTCAGGCCATGCCATTATAAATCTAGATGACTTTTACATTGTTGAACGCTATAAAGCTGGACTCATTAAAGGGAAAAAAGTTTTCTTTTCTCAAAAGCTGTCTGAATCTGAAATGCAGTCATACTTAAATGAAGCGGCCTTTATCTGCTTTATCAAAGACGGTAATTTTATGCTGAAAACGGCATCTAAAACACATTCTATCGCAAAAGTGAAAGAAGTTCCCTTAACCGTAAAAGGATTTGCAAAACACAATGTTGAAAATGCACTCAATGCAATTGCCTTATCCTACGAACTAGGCTGTGAACCCACTGAAATCGGTTCAGGCTTGCTTGCGTTTCAAAGTAATGATGAAGAAAATTTAGGTCGTGCCAATGTGTATAATATTGGAGAAGCCACCGTTATTGTTGATTTTGCCCACAATTCAGCAGGCCTTGAAGCCATCCTCGAGATGTCAAAAGCTTATTCTCCAAAATGCTTGAAAATCATGTGGGGGCAAACAGGTGACCGTATGGATATGATTGATGAGATGGCCAGAATCACCGTTCATTATAAGCCATCCCAAGTGGTTATTAATGAAGAAGAACACTATCTAAGAGGCCAGGCTGTTATTGGTCAAATTCCAAAAATGATTGAAAACTCACTATTAAAAAATGGCTACAAAAAATCAAAGATTCATCATGTAGAAAATGCACTCATTGGCGCCAACTATGTGCTGAATAACTTAAACCCTGGTGATGTTTGCGTCCTATGTGTTCATGACTACACGGAAGAAGTTATCAGTTCAATTAAGGCAATTGCAAAAAAAGTATAAATGATGACAGGTTATTCTAAAATCTGACTCACCCCTAGTCTCTGTTTTTGTAAAATTAAAAAAAACAGCTATGCTTTATATTAGATAATATTTTTGTTTGAGAAGCTTATGTTTAAATTAAATAAAACTCTAATACTTTTGTCTTTCCTTTCATTAACAAACTCAGCTTCGGCTGCATTAACCATTACGCTTACAAACAGCACTGGAATAAGCCTTCAATTGTGCCATTATGAACCCAAAGCAATAGGTGACTTTATCGCAATTGGTTCTGATGACATTGCAAAAGTAGTCGGCTTTGCTGCAGGAGCTGCCGTTGGCGCCCTAGACATGGAAAGCCTTGCTAAAACTACCGATAAAGCTGTCACAAAAGGGGTTTCTGAAGGATTTAAAGCATGGGAAAAAAGATTTGGTGGTGTTACTTGGGGCAAATGGGTTGTTAATCCAGTTTGCAATAGTGAACTTAAAGACCCTGGTTCTTCAGACTATGGACCTTGCTTAACAGCACCTGGCGAAAACACCTCAAGCTACGATCTTGGCGCAGATGCTGGATTATTCTTATCGCCGTCACCAACCTGTAAAATCGCTAAAGATGAATATTATATTTGGGTTAAGAGTTATAGTGCTGGAGATCAGGTCACTGCTGCCTGGGCTTACACTGATGGGGACGCATGGCATGATACAATATATGCCGATACAGGATTAGGAAGTGTTGACTGCTCTCACGGAAATCTAAGTGATGGTGATATTTGGGATGGCGGAGACGACTATCTAACCAGAGAGTGCACGGTTGACTCTGACTTCAGCTCTGACGGAATCCTCTCTATCTATAATAATGGCACTTTACCTGCAGGAAGCACTATTGCTGGCTCGAAAATACAATTAAGCTTCCAAGACTCAACCTGGGATTGCACAATCAATATCGTGCCTTCTACCACAACACCTTAATTAAAAGAACTGAGAAGGTCCCAGTCTAGCTTCAAGTTACGTTTATGGCTTTAAGCCACAAGACACACGATAACTTCTGATTTGATTGGACTTAAACCTCACTTACACTTTGAGCTGAAACTGTTTCTTCCATGTTGTATGCCACAGCATTTAATCTCAAAATGTTAACTTTTTATATGTTAGTTGAGGTCGTCAAATAAGGTGATGCATCCACATTCTCAGCACTCATCATGTCGGCAATTCGCTCCAATGAAGAAATTAATAAAGACTGTTCCCAATTTTTTAATCCCTCCAAATCTTCTGTGAATTTTTCTTGAAGGATTGCACGACTATCAGTAAACAATTCATACGCTAATTGAGTCGGCGTAATCACTACCTTACACTTATCTTTATCGGGGTCGTGTGGCGGAATCTCCATAAACTGGCATTAGGTATATTTTTTGATCAATTTGACCGGATAATGCTTCATGCCAATTGGGATACTTTGGATTACTAAGACTCATGCTAGAGTCATGTTTTTAGCTTTGATTCACTTTTAGTAAAGTAAGTTGCTTTTAGAACAAACAAGACTAGAGATACAACGCCAATTGAAAATACGATATCGCCTGGAACACGTGCCCAAACTAAGCCTTCCATAATATTGCTATGCACAAATTCAAGAGATCTAGCATACCAATACCCAACCTTATAGCTATGATATGCCTGCCAAATACCTTGCGGAAGTATTGATAAAAAAACCATCATGGCCAATCCAATATTTAGTGACCAAAATGCGGTAGGTAAAAGTTTGCTTGTCCAAATAGTTGAATTTACCATTCCTCTTAAGCAAAACAGCATTAAACCAATACCAAGCATACCGTATACACCGAATAGTGCAGCATGACCGTGAGCTGCCGTTGTGTTTAACCCTTGCACATAATATAGAGAGATAGGCGGGTTAATTAAGAACCCAAGCAGTCCAGCACCGACTAAATTCCAAAATAAAACTGCTGAAAAAAACATTAATGGCCAACGATAATTTTCAATCCACACAGCTTTTTTCTCAATTCTAGCGTGATGATATGCTTCAAAACCTATAACGCATAATGGTATTACTTCGAATGCTGAAAAAACGCCACCAATTGAAATAGCAGCTATAGGTGTCCCTGACCAATATAAATGATGAAGCATTCCTAGGACGCCACCACACAAGAAGATGATCGTGGCAACCAAAACAGTCACTATTGCTGTAGAGGCGCGCAATAATCCCATTTTAGAGAAAACGACTGCAATCACTGTTGTAGCAAAAACCTCAAAGATCCCTTCTACCCATAGATGAACAACCCACCAACGCCAGTACTCCATAATGCTAATATTTACATGCTGACCCCACATAAAGCCTGCTGCATATAACAAAGCAATTGCACCTGAAGATATGATGAGTAAAAATATAAGTGATTTATTTGTTTTGTTCGTTTTAAGAGCTGGCATTAATGCTCGCATAACCAATAAAAACCATAACAATAATCCTACAAATAAAAATATTTGCCAAAATCTACCTAAATCAATGTATTCATACCCCTGATGCCCAAACCAAAAATTTGCGGTTAAACTATGAAAAAACTGGTTTATTCCCAACCACTCTCCAGTGAATGAGCCAACAAGAATAATTACCAAACAGACAAAGAGAAAATTGACTCCAAATTTTTGAAATTTAGGTTCATGGCCAGAAATTAATGGCGCAACATAAAGCCCTGTAGCAAGCCAAGCCATGGTAATCCATATTAATGCTAATTGTGTATGCCAGGTTCGCGTAACCGAATAAGGTAGTATGTCAGCTAATGGTATGCCATAAAACTCATTCCCAGAAACAGCATAATGTGCGGTAATAACACCCAAACAAATTTGTCCAAGCAATAGCAGTACAACGGTAATAAAATATTTTTTAGTCGCCAGCATTGAAGGGGTTAAAAGAATATTTTTTAGTGGATTGTCTGATGATACCCCTTCTTCAGGAACCAGCTCATCTCTCCAGTTATCGTATTGTTTGGCGTAATACCAAACTAATGCTCCTATTCCCCCTAAAAGCAAAAATATACTAATAAGAGACCACATGAAAATACCAGCAGTTGGCTTGTTATCAACAAGTGGTTCATGAGGCCAATTGCTCGTGTAGGTTATATCTTCATTAGGTCTATTTGTACTTGCTGCCCAAGACGTCCAAAAGAAAAAGGAATTCAAGGCATTCATATTGGCGTCAGTAATTTTAATATTTGGCGGTAGAGAAAAAGCATCATGGATTTTATTGTATTTGACACCGTTTTTATTTTGAAAAATATTTGCAAAATATTGGCTAACTTCTTTGATTGCCTGCAGCCGTTCTTGGCTTAAAACTAATTCTCCCGTGTTTGGATTATAGGTATTCTGACGCATTGAAATTTGTA
>CAXBFV010000066.1:0-5905 GCA_963974985.1 uncultured Gammaproteobacteria bacterium
CAATGGGGTAACCCATTAATTTTTTGACAGTTTCAGCATGATAGGTGTCGATACTGATTTTGGGTTGGATCAAGAGTTGTGGTGAATTAAGCCAAATCTCGAGTTGATTTAAAAAAGGCTCCAGTCGAGACCATTCTTCTTCTGAGCTTAAAGGTGTCGCATCTGGGCGTGTAGACTCAGCACCAATATCAATAATCTCAGCGCCTTGATTAACTAAGTGTGTCATGTGATCCCAAATGGCCTGTTCATTTTTTAAGGTTTGTTTACCAGACATAGATTCGGGTGTGAGGTTTACAATGCCCATAAACTGGGTACCCGTTAAACGATAGGGCAGAGATACTAGTAACGGCATTTTATTAAGATGATTTTGTAGATCCACTCTTGGGTGGAGGGGGTGCAGCCACTCAGGGTAAATTTCTAGTAAAGGCCCGAGTGCAAAATTTCTATCAAGCAGTAGTTTGTGTGGAATCGTTAATTGTGGTTTATCTACGACTGTATTTTGGCACGCTAAGATATCAATATCAATTAAGCGAGGAGACCAAAATTCATGGTCAGGGGCGCGTCCTATTTCTATTTCAATGCATTGTGTTATTTGAAGTAGTTCGAGAGGTTGTAGTGTTGTAGTGATCTCAATGGCCATATTAAAAAAATCAATATCCCAAGACTTTGGTGAATTTTCAGGCGTGATGGCTTTGGTAAGATAAATTTTAGAGTACTGAGTAACTTGGATATTTGGGTGCGTTTTGAGTTTATTGACAGCTATCCGTAGGTTTTCAAGTCTAGCCCCAAGATTGGTCCCAAGTCCAAGGATGTATACCAGCCATGAATCATTTTGCAAATCTTTATCCTTGTCTTTTGTATACCTTTCAAAGAACATATTTTACCAATAGACTTTGCTATTGCTTGCAATCTGTTCTTTAAAATATGCTAAAAAGTACTGTAATAAACATCCGTAAAATGACTCACAGCTGGTATGGGTTAACGGTTCCATGGGAGATGAATTTTAAAACTGGCTTTTTCAAGATTATCAAGCGGTGGGTCTTTAAATAGTTCGAGGGTGATGTGTGCCGGTTGTGTGAGGTATGCTTGTGTTTGTTGAGTTAGTTTCATCGCAAGAAACTCAATCATGTCAAAAGATTTGCCATTGCAGTGATTTTGCAAGTGTTCAGAAAGACCCGCATAGCAAATAGCATCTTTGTGGCTGTCTGTTTCACAAGCTGGAGGCATACTTAAAAAGTCTAAGGTAATATTTAATATAACATCTTGAGGAGATGTTTTTTCAAAATCAAAAACGCCTAAAGTTACTTTTAAGGAAAGGTTGTGAAGGGTGAGGGTGTGCACTGACAGCCTCTACATTGAAGGTGTCATTGTCATTGATATACCAATAGGTGAACATTTCCCTATAACTTTTATGTTATTATATTTTGAAAAATCTTTTAATTTAATGACAATCAAGGCTTCTTGATAAGGACCGGCAATTTTTTCAGGTTCATCCATTGTTTTGTATAAGCCAGGTTTTGAACTCATATTGATGCCATCAGGATCACATTTTGCAATGACAACAATGTCGGGCACATTTTTATAATCTTGTAAGTTTAAAATCACAAGACCTTGTTGGTAAGGGCCAGCTAGCCCTACTGTTTTTACATCAGGGATTTGAACTGCAAAAGTTAGGCTGGTGATGGATGCCAATATAATGCTCATTATTAATTTCATTTTCATGCGTTAAGTAATCCTTATCATCTGGTTAGCTAATGGTAATTATAGGCCACATAATTTAGCCTTGCCATAAGCGCTGCTAAAAATTAGAAATAGTTAAGGTGTGTTTGGATTAGTTCCTATGTTGTTTATGAAACTGTGCTTTAGCAGCTTTCCAGCTGCTGGTATGTATGAGGTATCCCCAACGTTTGTGAATCAGATGATCCAAAGAGATGCGCCCAGAACCGTATAAGAAGAGCATCATCAGTAAGAGTCCCCAATTTATATGGTCAGAAAATCCTGCGGCACCTTGTGGTGTCCAAAGGAAGTGAAAGGAGATGACGCAAATCACATTGTAAAAAAAGAAAGCAAGGATTGAGAGTCGGCCGCCTAACCCAAGGATGAGGAGGACTGGAAAGATAAATTCGGCAGCGGTACCAATATAAGCGGCAAAGACGGGAGACATAAGCGGCACCGTGTATTGATACTTAAATAAGACAATGGTGCCAGGCCAATAAGCGAGTTTGGTAAGGCCGGACATAATGAATATTTTTGCAATCCAGAGGCGCACTACTAGGGAACCGACGTCTTTGAGCCGATCAACCAATTTGATGATGGGGCGGACAATAGCGGCGGGGATGAGAATATGATGTGACATGTTGGCTTCCTTTTTATTTATATTCTAATGTGGTGGTTAAAATATTCCATTTACAAAGTGTAGGAAAGATTTCTTCAAAGGGTGAGTCGGGGTAGTCTTTTGAGAAGTTTTTATGAATGTCTTCCAGTGTTCTGTTGCCATTAAAATATTGAATGAGACTATAGGTTGGTTTATCAATGCGTCGTGTGATAATGGATAAACCTTCACGATAAATTAGCAAATGCGTTGGAGATTCATCAGTATTGATCTGTTTGAAATCACCTTTAAAGTCTTGCTGACAACTTTGCCAAATTTGATCAATTTCATAGTCATAAGCTCGTAGGTGCAACAATGGCGTGGCGCGTAAAATAATGCGGGCTTCTTGTATTGTTAATTGCTCATTTAGCCCTTGATCTATTTGAATAGACTCATTATTAAATGCTAAGCTCCAAGCCCATTCAAAGTCAGCTAGTTCAGCAATATAAGGCAGCATGTCACAAATGGCATGGGTTTGAAGGTATTCTGGGAGTTTGAGTCCTAATTCACCAATATCAGCGGCATAGTTATTTTGCTGTTGCAGATAAGAAGTCGTGATCAGCTCAAAGCTTTCTTCACCAATTAAATTTAAAAGTGCAGGGTAGGTGCTTTTCAAGCTGCTCAACTGATTTCCTAAAATACTTTGTGAATAAATAGACATGCCTTGTTCGCTTGTTTCACTTTGTTGATTAGGCATCACTTGTTTAAAAAATTGTATTTGCCAAGCCTTGAGATCCATAGCTATGTTTTCAGATTAAGAGTTTGTTGGTGGTAGTGCTCTGCTTTTTGACATTCCGTGAGCAAAACGGATAAATCAGGAATATCAGTATCCCATTCAATACATGCAGGCTTGGGCCCAATCTTTTTTAAGGCATGTTGATAAAGCTCCCAAACAATATCAGGCACATGGGCGCCATGGGTATCGATTAAAAGTTTACCTTGATGTGTGTGGCCTGCTAAGTGGTATTGGCCAACGCGTGCGGCATCAACTTGATCAAGCATGACATAAGGGTCAGCCCCGTGATTATGCGTATTGACATAGATGTTATTAATATCGAGTAAGATGCCACAGTTTGCTTTTTCGGCAACGCGATTCAAAAAGGTGATTTCATCCATTTCATTATCAGGACTTTGCACATAGGTGGAAATATTCTCAATTAATAAAGGGTAACCAATGAAATCTTGGATTTGACGAATGCGACTAGCCGTATGCTGGATGGTTTCTTCGGTAAAGGGTAAGGGAAGCAAATAATGACTATAGTTTTGATTTAACGAGCTCCAACAGAGGTGATCTGAAATATAAGCGGGTTGAAGCTGATCCGCCAGTTCTTTAACCGTTTGGCAATATTCCCAGTTTATTGGGTCCACAGAACCGAGGGACATGCCCACACAATGTAAGGCTGTGGGGTAGTCTTTAGTAATGGTTAATAATTTTTGTAGTGGAATACCAGAGGTGTTGAGGTAATTATCTGCAAGAATTTCGAGCCATTGGACGGGTTGCTTTTGCGCTAAAAACTTTTGATAGTGTTGGGCTCTCAAACCCAGGCCGATGCCTTCAATTTTTTTAGACATTATTTTGGTTTGATGGCGCCTACTTTTCCACCTACTTGTTCGCATACTCCTTTCAGGGCTGCAACCCAAGCATCAGGTGCTTTAGCTTGCCCTACGGAACCTGCACATGCCGTACTCTTTGTGCCGCAATCATTTTTCCCCGCTGCCGCAATGCCATAACACATGACATAATCTTGGGAGTGGGAGATTTGATCCGGTTTAGCGAGTGGACCTATCTCACCGCCATCAATTTTGGTGCAGAGCCCTTCATCCATTATCACGTAATCATGTTTTGAACCAGGTTTAGCGACACCTTTACACTCGACCTGAGGGCCAGTACAGCCTGCAAGGGTTGCAGCCACGGCACCTGTAATGGCAGCGGTTAAGATTTTTTTATGTTTTGAGTTCATAGTTTTATAAGCTTCTTAAGCAACATGCTTTTGATCTTAGCTAAAAATTAGTAAGAGTGGTATGCTTTTTATCTGAAAGCTTTATTAACGTCACTCTGCCAAAATCCCATCTGGTTCCTTGTGAGGAAATAGCCTTATGTTTTTGAGCTTATAGCTATTGAACATAGCTTTTTGAACATGTAATGTATAGGGTGTTTTTATAATATCAATATCAGTTTGTCAACAAAGAGAGAAATAAAATGAAAATTAAGTTAGTCAATAAAGCTTTATTTGCCGCTGGGTTACTTACAGTTTTGGGCGCAAGCGCCTTTGCTGCTGCCAACCCAATAATTCACAGTGGTTCAGATTTTGAATCATTACTCAAAAGCCCGTCTTCCTGCACATCTGCTGGAGCATGTCCTTCAGGTGCATATTTTGTAGATCAAAGTGATTACTCTGATCCGGCACAAGCTGCAGCTGCATTGTACAAGTTGGGCACAACAATAGGGGGTTCTCAAGATGGTACAGTTGCAGGGCCTGCTACTCAATGGAGCAAAGATCGGTATGCGATCTTAATTGGTTCTGGCACCTATGACATGGTGAACCCAACAACAACAACAGCTTATCCTCAACCATTTAAAATTGGTTATTACACTGAGATTACAGGTGTTGCGAGCAACAGAGAGGACGTTGTGGTCGCTCCGGGAATTAATTCTTTAAATGACTGTAATGAATCACTACCTTGGACCAGTTTGCCATCAACATGCAAAACAGTGGGCGGCTTAAATAACTTTTGGCGAAGTTTAGGGAACTTAACTATTGATTCAAGCCAGCTATTACTTCCTGAAAATGTTGCCAACCCAGCAGGGTCTAAGCCTAATGCTGCAACATCTCTGAGATTTGCAATCTCTCAAGCTGCACCCATTCGGAATGTCCACTTTAGTGGATTAAGTGGAAATGATTCAGGAGGGAATGCTAAAGGTGTTCTTCTCTGTGATTGGGACACAGGCTCAGACTGTGGTTATGCCAGCGGTGGGTTTATCTCAGACTCAACTTTTTCAGGAATAGTTGGGGCAGGGTCTCAGCAACAATTTTATATTTCCAACTCTACATTTGATAAATGGGAAGCAGGAACATGGAATATGGTTTCGTCCAACAACACTGGAACAATTAAGCCAGTAGGAGTTGATACAAACCCAACAACAAAAACAAATAATCAATGGAGTTCAGGTTCAGGGTTTCCATTCACTACAGTAACTAATCCTGTAACAGTACCCCATAAACCAAGACTTACTTACACTTCTAAAGATGGCAGCACGGCTGCATATTGGGAAGTAAGTCTTGGTGACAGTGCAAATACAGTCAAACCAATCTCAGATTTCACAATTTTAACACCTGGAACTTTTAGTACGTCGGATATAAATACAATCAACGCAGACATTAAAAAAAGCACTAGTGCTGGCTTAATTATCATGCCAGGGATTTATAATCTACAGGGTGTCCTTGACATTCCTGCCAGTAAGACTGTTTTAGGTATTGGCATTCCATCTTTACAATGCAATAGTGCTAGCGGTGCTTGCATGACCACAGATAG
>CAXBFV010000067.1:0-5863 GCA_963974985.1 uncultured Gammaproteobacteria bacterium
CGTATTGATCACTTCAGAGGTTTTGAAGCAGTTTGGGAAATTGATGCTGAGGAAGAAACAGCCATTAATGGTCGCTGGGTAAGTTCTCCAGGCGCTCAGTTATTAGACAAAATTCAATCTACTTTTCCTAAATTACCCTTAGTTGCTGAAGACTTAGGGTTTATTACGCAGGAGGTCCGAGCACTTAAAGATCAATATAGTTTACCAGGAATGTCTGTCTTACAATTTGGATTTGATGGGCATGGTGACAATCCCCATGCTCTAAGAAACCAAGTCGGAAATTCAGTGGTCTATACAGGAACCCATGACAATGATACCACGCTTGGTTGGTATGATAGTTTAGATGAGCATACGCAACACGTGGTAAAAGAAACGCTTAGTCATATACCTGAAGACCATATCTCGTGGGCTGTTATTCAGGCGGCTTTACTTTCTCCTGCTGTATGGGCGATTATCCCTATGCAGGATTTCTTGGGCTTGGATACAAATTCTAGGATGAATGTGCCGGGTACGATTGAAAATAATTGGCTATGGCAGTTTCAATGGGATGCGCTTACAGAGGAAATTACAGATAAATTGTCTAAACTGATTAAAGACACGCATCGTAATACTTAACGACTATTAAAACTTAAAATTGTGATCGTTTTTAGAAAAAGTATCTTAAGGGTAAACTTATGCAAAGCTTAGAGCAAAATATTGAACGTTTACAAAAGGGCACGCATCATGACCCATTTGGTTTTTTAGGATGCCATAAAGTTAAAAATGGTTGGCAAATTAGAACATGGCTGCCAACCGCTAAAAAGGTTGTTGTAGAAGGTTTAATTCAGCTAAAACAATATAAGTCTTCTGGCCTTTTTACGGCAGATATTTCCGACCAAGAGAAAAATAAACTTTCAGAACATTATCAATTAAATTGGATTGAGGCTTCTGATGTAAAAGTATCTTTAGTTTGTCCGTATACTTTTTCAATGATTTTAGGTGAGCTTGATCTACATCTTTTTGGTGAAGGTCGACATTGGAATATTTATGAACACATGGGTGCTAAAGTAAAAATAATTGACGGCATTAAAGGCGTACACTTTTCTGTCTGGGCGCCTACTGCTAGACGTGTGTCCGTTGTCGGTGTTTTTAATAATTGGCATGGTCTTCGTCACCCAATGAGGTCTTGCGCTGATTTTGGCGTATGGGAAATTTTTATTCCAGGCTTAAGCGCAGGGGATGTTTATAAGTTTGAAATTGTTTCTGATAAATCTGATGACCCTATTGTCAAAACAGACCCTTATGCAAAAGCGATGGAATTAAGGCCAAGTACGGCTTCTATTGTTACTGACAGTCAATATGAGTGGCAAGATAAAAAATGGTTAGCGAAACGTAAGCAGTTTGATTGGCAGCATCAACCCATTAATATTTATGAAGTGCATTTAGGTTCTTGGCAGCGTACTGATAATGACGGTTTCTTGAATTATCGTGAGATTGCCCATCGTATGGTGGAATATGTAAAATGGATGGGCTACACGCATATTGAATTATTACCTATAATGGAGCACCCATTAGATCAATCTTGGGGTTATCAGGTTTCAGGTTATTTTGCACCGACAAGTCGCTTTGGTTCACCTGATGATTTTCGTTACTTTGTAGATCACTGCCATCAAAATGATATTGGTGTATTTCTAGATTGGGTGCCTGCACATTTCCCTAAAGATGCTTTTGCTTTGGCACGTTTTGATGGCTCTGCTTTGTATGAGTATGAAGATAGTCGCAAGGGTGAGCATCGAGATTGGGGGACCTATATTTTTAATTTTGGACGTCATGAGGTTAGAAATTTTTTAATTGCCAATGCTTTGTATTGGATAAAAGTTTTTCATATTGATGGGTTACGTGTGGATGCGGTGGCCTCTATGTTGTATCTAAATTATTCACGTGAAGAGGGTGATTGGATTCCAAATGAGCGTGGTGGACATGAAAATTTAGAAGCCATTGAATTTTTACAAACGTTGAATGCTGAAGTGCATAGCCAGCACCCAGGAACCGTTGTGATGGCTGAAGAATCAACTTCTTGGCCAATGGTTTCAAAACCTACCAGTGATGGTGGATTAGGTTTCTCAATGAAATGGAATATGGGTTGGATGAATGATTCTCTAGAATATCTAGAGCGAGAGCCTGTGCATCGCAAATTTCATCAACATGATTTAACCTTTAGTCAAACGTATGCTTATTCTGAAAATTTTGTTTTACCCTTATCTCATGATGAAGTAGTCCATTTGAAATGCTCTTTAGCTGGGAAAATGCCTGGGGATGATTGGCAAAAACTTGCGAACCTAAGATTGCTGATGGGTTATCAATTACTGCATCCTGGTAAGAAATTGCTATTTATGGGTGGGGAGTTTGCTCAATGGCAAGAGTGGAATGAAAGCAAAAGCTTAGACTGGTATTTATGTGATGAACCTCAGAATAGAGGTGTTCAATTAGCCATACGAGATTTAAATCATCTTTATAAATCACATTCAGCGCTGCATGCGTTTGACTTTGAATACCGAGGTTTTAACTGGCTTGATTGTGATAATGCTGAACAATCTATACTTTGCTTTACGCGGCAATCTGAAGATGAACAGTTGATTTGTATCTTTAATTTCACACCTGTTGTTCGAGATAATTTTAGAATTGGATTACTTCAGGAAGGCGTATATTGTGAAGTTATTAATTCAGACGCTTCGATGTATGGAGGAACTAATTTAGGGAATCTAGGCGAAGTTATGGCAGAGAATATTCCTTGGATGAACTGTGGTTATTCAACTGAAATTGTTTTGCCGCCCTTGGCTTTTATTGTTTTGAAATTAGAAAATAAAAAGAAGAAAGAAAGTAAATAATATGTCGACTCAAAAATTAAAAATACTATTTTGTGCCTCTGAAGCGCTTCCCTTTATTAAGACCGGCGGACTTGCTGATGTGGCGGGCAGCTTGCCTGATGCATTACAGGCGCTTGGACATGATGTAGCGGTATTGTTGCCTGCCTATCGATCGGTCTTTGACGGAATTGACAAATATAAAAAAATAGGTGAATTTTCAGTTTATGGGTTTGGAAAAGCTTATCAGGTCAATTTACTAAAAGTCGAAGATAAAGCATTAAATATCAAAGCATTTTTAATCGATATCCCAGGGCTTTTTAATCGAGCTGGAGGACCTTATTTAGCGCCGGATGGAAAAGATTGGTGGGATAACGGTGAGCGCTTTTCTATATTTTCAAAAGCTGTTGTTGAGATGGCGATGGATAGAGTAGGCATGAAGTGGAAAGCGGATGTCGTGCATAGCAATGATTGGCAAACGGGCCTGGTGCCGGCGTTATTAACATTAGAAGCCGATCGCCCTAGAACATTGTTTACCATTCATAATATGGCTTATCAGGGAAACTTTCCTTATTCGGTTTTTTTATCATTAGTATTACCTGGATACTGGTGGCATAGAGACGGTATTGAGTTTCATGGCGGTATGTCCATGTTAAAAGCAGGCATCATGATGTCAGATAAAGTAACGACGGTAAGTCCGACTTATGCAAATGAAATTTGCACTAAAGAGCTTGCTTATGGTTTTGAAGGGGTAATGAAAAAATGTAGAGATGAGGGCAGACTAAAGGGTATTCTTAATGGAATTGATACCACGATTTGGAATCCTGAAATAGACACTTATATTGCCGCAAACTACACAGATAAAATACGACCTACTACGTCAAAAGCTAAAAATAAAGAAGTACTTTTAACAAAACTGGGTGCGAATATTAAGGTGGCAAAATCAAAGCGGCCTCTGCTTGGTTTTGTAGGGAGATTGGTCGCACAAAAAGGAATTGATTTAATATTAGAGGTTCTGCCTGATCTTATCGCTCATAGCCAAGCAAACTTTGTTTTTGTAGGCTCGGGTGATGGCTATCTAGAAGGTGCATTAAGATATTTTGCCCATCAATACCCTGATCGCGTTTTTGTTTATGTTGGATATTCTGAAGAGCTGGCGCATTTGGTTGAAGCAGGTGCAGATTTATTTATGATGCCTTCGAGATTCGAGCCCTGCGGTCTGAATCAAATTTATAGCTTAGCTTATGGTACACCACCCATTGTTAATCATACGGGTGGCTTAGCAGACACAGTCGTAAATGCTTCAAAAGAAAACATTAAATTAAATAGAGGCACCGGTTTTGTCTTTTATGAACCCACTGCTTTTGCGGTAAAAGAAACCATTTATTATGCTTTAGGGGTTTATAACCAAAAGACAATTTGGAATGAAGTTAGAAATGTCGCAATGAGGCAAAACTTTTCTTGGGAAAAAAGCGCAATCGCGTATAATGACCTTTATCTAAATTAGAGCTCTAATTAATCACTCTACATTTTCATGCTTAGATTGAATCATATTTTTATTATTTAAGATAAGCAGTGATCTAATTAGGTGAAATAATTGGCAAATATTACATTTAAAAATACGTTAAGAGAGGAAAAATATGGACGTTTTAGAGAAGAAAAGATCTAAAGTGAACACTGTGGTTAAAAAATTATTAGGTTCATCTGAACCAAAAATTGAAAAAGAGTTTTTACATTACTTATATAATACTTTAGGGCGTCATATTAACTCTGATACGCATTATCATGAGCAAGCTTTGTCTTACACGCTCCGTGATCATTTAATGGAGAAATGGAAAAAAACTTGGAACGCCTATAATCAAGATAAGTCTAAACGTGCTTATTACCTTTCAATGGAATTCTTGATCGGTCGTTCAATGGTAAACAACCTTATTAATCTAGGATTAGAAAATAAGGCAAAAAATGCTTTGTATGAACTTGGTCTATCTATTGAAGAAGTCGAAGAAGCTGAGCGTGATGCCGGTCTTGGTAATGGTGGTTTAGGTCGTTTGGCCGCATGTTTTATGGACAGTTGCGCCACACTTGGCTTACCTGTAGTGGGTTATGGTTTACGCTATGAATACGGTATGTTTCGTCAACAGATCCAAGATGGTTATCAAGTAGAAGAACCGGATCATTGGTTGGCTTTTGGTACCCATCCTTGGGAAGTAATGCGTCGTGAGTACACCCGTACTATTAAATTTTGTGGGAGTACTCGCGAACAATTAAATGAATCGACAGGAAAAATGGAAGTAGTCTGGGAAAATACCCAAGATATTATGGCCGTACCTTTTGATGTGCCGGTACCTGGTTTTAAAAATGAAACCGTAAACACGCTACGTTTATGGTCTGCTACGGCAAAAGAAGAATTTGACTTGAGTGCCTTTAATGCCGGTTCTTATGCTGAATCAGTTTCAGATAAAAACCAAGCAGATAATATTACCATGGTGCTTTATCCAAATGACTCAAGTGAGAATGGTAAAGCGTTGCGCTTACGTCAGCAATATTTCTTAGTTTCTGCAAGCTTGCAGGATGTTATTGCACAGTGGAAAGAAAAACATGGCAGTAATTTTGATGATTTTGCGGAATTTAATGCTTTCCAATTAAACGACACGCATCCAAGTTTAGCGGTTGCTGAGTTAATGAGAATTCTAGTTGATGAAGAAGGTACTGAGTGGAATCAAGCTTGGAAAATTACCACGGCTACCATGGCTTATACCAATCATACTTTACTGCCAGAAGCTTTAGAAAAATGGTCAGTAGGTTTATTCGAAATGCTGTTACCACGCTTGCTTGAAATTATTTATAAGATCAATCATTACTTCTTAGAAGAGGTTGCTGAAAAATGGCCGGGTGATTATAACCGTCAACGTGAGATGTCCTTAGTTGATGAGCACAATATGGTGCGCATGGCTTATCTTGCCATTGTGGGTAGTTTCTCTGTAAACGGTGTAGCGGCTCTACATTCTCAGCTATTGAAA
>CAXBFV010000068.1:0-5837 GCA_963974985.1 uncultured Gammaproteobacteria bacterium
TTGGGTTAACACAATCATGCAAGGATAAACGATTGGTTTAAAATACTCAAAATTTTGCTTCACCATCACAAACTGTAATTCATTATCTTCTACCCAACGCATAATTTCTGGGTTTAAGCCCATCCATTGCAAACGTGACTCTACAGTATAGTCAAGATAACGACCACTGTTCATATGCTGATAGGCATCCATATCCATCCAACGCATTGGAATTTCTAAGACTATTTCTTGCTTCATTTTTAAAACTCTCTACCACCAACTTTCTGAAGGCACTCTACATGTTTTAAGTTGTGACGCATATCTCCAGGCCCAAGCTTGTGCACTTTTGGCATAATCCATTAACCAAGGCTGACTTTTATAGCTGCCATTTAAAAAGCCATTTGGGCCCTGATGATAAGCTAAATAAAGCTTATAAGCATTAGATTTTGGAATACCTGTGCGCTTACTAATAAAATTGCTATACCAGCCTAAAAAATCAACAGAATCAGCAAAACTTGTTCTCGATCCTCCTGGATTACCCGTATCACGCTGATATTGCGCCCAAGTACCGTCTAAAGCTTGAGCATATCCATAAGCACTTGACTCTCGAGACCATGGAATAAACCCTAATAACTTGGTTCGAGGTGGTTGCGCATCCCCTACAAAATGAGACTCTTTATAAATCATCGCAAATTGCACGCTAATTGGCACACCCCATCTCTCATAAGAACGCTTGGCATCATAAAACCAATCAGGATATTCCTGAACAATGGCACATGCATTACCAATATTGCGCGGAGGTGCCGTTACACAACCCACTAAAAAAACACATAAGAATAACAAGCTATTTCGAAAATACTTCATCTTTTAAACACCAAAAAAATCTAGGACACAATAAGCCTAGACAACTTTATAATATTCATCAAGTTAAGGCCTATTATTAACATAAGCCTTAAATCCAGCACCCAACACAGGATGCCTACAAGCATACTCGTAATTAGCAATCAAAAATCCCAGTTTATCGCCACAATCATAACGCTCACCAGAGAAAGTATGTGCAATCATCCTTCCTTTCTTAATTTGGGCAGCAATGGCGTCAGTGAGCTGGATTTCTCCACCAGCACCAGGCTTTACTTTTTCTAAATGTTCAAAAATACTTGCTGGCAAGATATAACGACCCACCACTGCTAAATTAGAGGGCGCTTCTTCAGGATCTGGTTTTTCTACGATTGATTGAATACTATTATCCGCATGAACTTCAACAATCCCATATTGGTGCGTATCTTCCTTAGGCACTTCTTGAACTGCCAAAACACCACAGTGCTGATATTTATACTGTGCTACCATTTGTGATAAACAGCCTTCTTTGTCGCTAGCAATTAAATCGTCCGCCAAAAGCACGGCAAAATCCTCATCCCCCACCAAACGTTTAGCGCACAATACTGCATGCCCCAACCCTAAGGCTTCTTTCTGCCGTACATAAATACATTGAACATCATTAGGCACAATATTCCGAACAAGCTCTAACAGTTCTAGTTTCTGCTTTTTTTCTAACTGATACTCAAGCTCAAAACTTTTATCAAAATGATCTTCAATGGCACGTTTATGGGTGCTTGTCACAAAAATTAATTCACTAATTCCCGCTTCAATAGCCTCTTCAACAGCATATTGGATCAAGGGCTTATCCACTACCGTCAACATTTCTTTTGGAGAGGCCTTGGTTGCAGGTAAAAATCGTGTCCCTAAACCTGCTACAGGAAATACGGCTTTACGAATAGGTTTCATATTTATAACTCAAACTTATTTAGCTTCATGATTAAAATGATAGAATAGTCACCACCAATCTACAACCAGAAGCTTTATATAGAATGGCTAAGCTACACTTTTATTATTCAACTATGAATGCTGGGAAAAGTACCGTTCTTCTACAGTCTGACTATAACTATCGAGAAAGAGGTATGAACACCCTGCTCTTTGCACCACGTTTTGATAATCGTTACGGCATTGGCAAAATAACTTCACGCATTGGCTTACAAGCTGAAGCCCAACTTTTCGATAAAGATACCAATTTTTTAGAAACTGTAAAAACCGCACTGACTCAAACCCCCTTGCATTCTTGTTGATGAAGCGCAATTCTTAAATAAAGCTCAAGCCTATGAGTTGACAGAAATAGTCGATACTTTAGATATCCCTGTATTAGCTTATGGTCTTCGAAATGATTTCCAAGCTGAACCTTTTGAGGGCAGCAAATATTTACTCACCTGGGCAGACAGTCTCATTGAAATTAAAACTATTTGTCATTGCGGCAAAAAAGCTAACCACGTTTTACGTTTAGATGAAAACGGTCAAGTTCTCAGTGATGGCGATCAAGTTCAAATTGGCGGCAACGACACCTATGTTTCTGTCTGCCGAAAACATTTCAAAGCTAAGACTATTTAACCCAAGTTATTTAATAATTCCCCATTCATATCAACTTCTTGAAAGTGCTATAATAAAATTAATTGATATACTTTAACTCAACCAAAAGGTTTACAAAACCATGGCAAAAGATTTTTTATTTACTTCAGAAAGTGTTTCTGAAGGACACCCAGACAAAATAGCCGACCAAATCTCTGACGCAGTTTTAGACGCAATTATCGCTCAAGATAAAAACGCACGTGTCGCATGTGAAACACTCGTTAAAACGGGCATGGTTATGGTTGCCGGTGAGATCTCCACACATGCCTGGGTTGATATTGAAGCTATTGTACGTAAAGTAATAACAGATATTGGTTACACGAATTCACGCTATGGGTTTGATGGCAATTCATGCTGCGTGTTAAACGCCATTGGTAAACAGTCCCCAGAAATTGCGCAAGGTGTCGATCGTCAAGCAGATTTAGATCAAGGTGCTGGTGACCAAGGACTCATGTTTGGTTATGCCACCAATGAAACAGATGTTTTAATGCCCGCAGCTATTCACTACTCACATCAGATTATGCAGCGCCAAGCAAAATTACGTAAAGAAAATATTTTGCCTTGGCTTCGCCCAGATGCCAAAGCACAAATCACACTGAAATATATTGATGGCAAGCCTGTTGCTGTAGATACCGTTGTCGTTTCGACACAACATGCTCCAGATGTTTCACAGGAAACCATTCGAGAAGCCGTTATTGAAGAAATAATCAAACCAGTCATTCCAGAACTCTGGCTAAATGATAAGGTTAATTATTTCATTAACCCAACTGGTCGCTTTGTCATTGGTGGCCCTGAGGGTGATTGTGGCCTGACTGGCCGTAAGATCATTGTAGATACTTATGGGGGGGCTGCTCATCACGGTGGTGGTGCTTTTTCTGGAAAAGATCCTTCAAAAGTAGATCGTTCCGCGGCCTACATGGCCCGTTATGTGGCTAAAAACATTGTAGCTGCGGGTCTTGCTGACAAATGTGAAGTCCAAATCTCTTATGCCATTGGTGTCGCTCACCCTACTTCTGTCATGGTTAGCACATTCGGGACCGGCAAAATAAGTGATGAAAAAATTGAAGCGCTCATTAAGCAGCATTTTGATTTACGCCCTTATGCCATTACAAAAACCTTAGATCTCATTCGTCCTATTTATCTTAAAACAGCGGCTTATGGACACTTTGGACGCGAAGAGCCTGAGTTCACATGGGAAAAAACTGATAAAGCTGACGCCCTTAAAGCAGACGTAGGGTTATGAAAATATTAATCGTCGCCGCGATGCATGAAGAATTAGATGGATTCGTTAAATCTTTACCTTCTGCTCATAGCCAAAAAAATAATATTTATCACTTTGTACTAAATACTCATCTCTGCCAAGCCTTGGCTTGCGGAATAGGTAAAGTTAACTCTGCGGTGAATGTGACAAAACATGTGCTTAGTTTTAAACCTGATCTCGTCATTAATATTGGCACTGCCGCAGGCATTGGTGATCAAACAAATATCTTTGACACCATTATTGGCTCAGAATTTATTTATTCAGATGTAGATGCGGTTGGATTTGGCTATGCTTTTGGGCAAGTTCCTCAAATGCCTGCGGCTTACCCTCTCCATTCACAACTCGCCAATAAGGTTAAAAGTTTCACGAACCAAAATGAAAAAGTGAAACTTGGACAAATTGTTTCAGGCGATTCTTTTATCAATGACCAGAAAATTGTTGAGGATGTAAAGTCTAAGCTTCCACAGGCACTTTCTTTGGATATGGAAAGCGTTTCTATTGCCCAAACCTGCCACCTATTAGACAAGCCATTTTTATGTGTGCGAGGGGTGACAGATAAAGCAGATGATGCTTCGAGTAATCAGCATGCTGAAAACCTTGAGCAGGTTTCTAAGGCTGTGGCGGAAACGACGATTGGGTTTATTCAGTCTCTTTAAAAGACGCCGAATAATTATTGAATAGTATACCCACCATCAATGGTAAAACTAGCTCCTTGAATAAAACTCCCAGCATCATTTGCCAAATAATATATCAATGATGCTATTTCTTCAGGCTGACCAATTCGACCAATGGGCTGCATGGCGCCTTCTTCTTTATGTACTTCATCGAGATCTCGACCAGAACGATCGCAATAACTTTGAATTGCCTTCCAATATAAAGGTGTTTCAATGGTTCCGGGACACACGCAATTTGCAACAATGCCTTCTTTCATATAATCCAATGCAATACTTTTGGTTAACTGTGCAATTGCCGCTTTGGTTAACCCATAAGCAGCCGAATGAGGCTTACCTACAAAAGTTTGTTCGGAACCCATCATAACAATACGCCCACCATTTTTGGCTCTCTTTCCTTTATTTCTCATTAAAGGAATCGCTGATTGTACCACAAAAAAAGCAGACTTTAGATTCGTAGAAATAACCTGATCAAATAAAGCTTCATCAGTTGCTTCAACAGTCGCTGAAACATGCATTCCTGCATTTGAAACCAATACATCAATTGCTGAATATTGCTCAGAAATTTTCTGAAATGCCTTTTTAATTTCACTCACTTTAGAAACATCTGTTTGAATAAACAAACCTAAACCAGACTCAGGCTTTTTGATATCAAGATTAATCACCTCATAATCGTTTTTGTGAAATAATTCTACACAAGCACGACCTATGCCCTCCGAACCTCCTGTTACTACCACTACTTTTTTCATTTCATAAACTCATTGTATAAAATCATATGCATATTAAATATAGTCAAATTTTGCTACGCTTTACTTTACAACATACTTTTTTTGCCTACCTATGACCGAGATTGAAAAGACCCTACGTGTTAAACTTGCGGCAGCTCACCACATTATTCATTATCAAGGCTGGGATGATTTACTTGCAGCGCACTTAAGTGTGCGTATTCCTGGTACAAACCACCTACTCATCACACCCCATAATACGGCATTTGAAATGGTTCGCGCTTCAAGCCTGGTCAAAACGGATTTGGATGGAAACATTATTGGTGAGGGAAATGTAATGCCTCAAGCCACCAATATACACGCCAGTATTTATAAAAATTCAACAACCATCATGAGTGCCATGCATACCCATAGTAAAAATGCCGTTGCCGTGGCATCACTTGAGTGCGGCTTACGTTTCTTTCACCAACAATCTTTACGTTTTTATAACGATGTCGCCTATCATGACTTTGCGGGTCTTGCACTTGAGAATGAGGGGGAAGAAATGGTTGAAAGTCTGGGCAGTAAGAAAATACTCATGCTTAGAAACCATGGTGTGCTTACCACTGGAAAATCAATTGAAGATGCCTTGTATGCACTTTATTATCTAGAAGAATCCTGTGATATTCAATTACGAGCGATGTCTACCAATACCACAATTATTGAGGTTTCTAAAGAAAATGCTCAGCTTACCAAAAAGCAGTT
>CAXBFV010000069.1:0-5832 GCA_963974985.1 uncultured Gammaproteobacteria bacterium
CTGCCTATATGAAGATGCTGCCATCAATCAATGCTAGTTTTGATAGAAGCGTAAGAAATAATGAACTGCAACAACTTTTAGTAGGCTCCAATGGCCAGCCTCAGGCAAATAATTCCAGCGTAACACCCAGAGCCTTAAGCACCGCAAGACTTGGGCTAGATTGGAATATTTTAGACTTTGGTCTCAGTTACTTTATGGCAAAACAGCAAGCTAATCGAGTGATGATTGCGCGTGAAGAGCGCGAGAAAGTTACCCAAAACTTAATGAATCAAATCACCCTTGCTTTTGTAAAAGCATACAGTGCACAAACTCTTGAAAATAAGGTGGCCACTCTCCACAGCAAAGTCAGCAATGCTATTGAAAGAGCAGATAAAGTAATTCAATCTAAAGCTTCACCTGAATCAGAGCAACTTGAATATCAACAAAGTTTGCTGGGCAGCATTCGAAAGCTAAATGTACTTTTACTTGCTATCAACCAAGCCAAAAGCCAACTATTTGAATTACTACACTTACCCATTAATGCTAAAACAACGCTTTCACTAAAGTATAAGTCACTTAACTTTTTACCTCTAATAACAGTTTCATTGAAAGAAATGGATACCGTTACTCTCGCATTTAACCCAGAGTTAAGAGAAGCCTCTTACAATGCTAAAATTGCTAAAGTAGGAATCTATACTTCAATCCTTAAACTTTTACCTAACTTTAGCCTTGGCTACGGGTTAAACTTTTCAAATAATAGCTTTCTTGTTAATCAAAGCTGGCTTGGTTTTGATTTAAATTCTTCATGGGATCTGCTGCAAACCTTAACAACAGGCTTACAGTCAGTTCATTTAAGTAATGTGAATCATGATATCGAAGAATTTAAAACTGTCGCTCTAGCAGCAACGGTTTTAACACAGTTGCGCACAGCATACATGAACTATCTATTCAAACGTAACGACTATTTGTATGCCGTTAAAGAAAATCAGATAAATCAAGATCTTGCTAAAGAAGCACGTACACTCTATGCCGCTAACCGTATTAGCAAACAAAAATTAATTTTTAGAGAACTTAATGCAATTGATGCAGAGCTAGATTTATATACCTCCTTTGGAAAAGCCCATGAAGCTTATACAGAACTTTATGCAACAACAGGCATAAGAAAACTTCCTGAGAACTTAGATCAACTCCCCCTTAAAAAGATTAAAAATTATACACTTCAATGGTTTGAGGATTCAGGAGGTTATGATTTCAATCAAACTATCTCTGACTTCCATAAAAAAGCGCAACAATATTTAGCCATGAAAAAAATTCAGGCTGAAAAAAATAAAAAGTAATCAGGGAAATATAATTACATGAAAATACAAAAAAAACTTAGTTACTCATTTCTTATTTCAATAATAACAATAATAGCCATAAGTCCTGTTTATGCAACTTTGACCCAAAAAATAGACGATGGGATGAACGTTAAAAATATTGTACCTGTCGCGCAAATTGTTGAAAGAAATGTCTCCAACATTACTCACAACAAAACTGATAGCAATGACAAAATGGAACTGGCTGGCTTTGAAAATAAAACACTTGCTTTAATCCTGGCTCGCCAAAAAGCAACACTATCAAGTGATATGAAAGGCAATATTACACATATCTATGTTGAAGCAGGAGATCACTTTAAAAAAGGTCAAACTCTCATAAAATTTGATTGTAAGTCAGAAGAAGCAAGACTGCTCGGTCTAAAAGCAGAAATGGACAAGGCTGATGCTCTTTATCAAAGTGATAAGAAATTAGATGAACTTGATTCAATTTCCAAACTTGAGTACCAACAGTCCAAAGCAGACCTTAATATTGCTAAATCCAAATACCTTGCCTATGAACATGAAGTGTCGTTTTGTAATGTTATTGCACCATTTAACGGTGAAGTAGTTAAAGTTTTACAACACGCTCATCATACCGTACAGGTAAATGATGACCTTATTGAAATTGTTAACAATCACTCACTTTACGTAGAAATCATCGCTCCATCCAACTGGCTTCGCTGGCTTAAAAATGGCATAAAAGGTGAACTAAGACTTAATGAGCTTAATAGAACTTTTAAAATTAAAGTGACAAATATCTCTGCAAAAATAGATGCCGGAAGTCAAACTGTTGAAGCTTATGCAAAAATTTTAGATGCAGGTAATAAAATTAAAAGCGGCATGAGCGGCGAAGTAAGATTTAAAGGACTAGTTAATGACTAAAAATAGTGCATCAGAACAAGATAGTGAGTTAAAGCTTATTACACAATTTATTGCAGTAGAACACCAAGCAAGAGAATGTGACTCAATTAAATCATTGGCCCGATTTATTGCCAATGAAACTCAAGGCGTCGTTCCTTATGAGTTTATTGCCGTTTGGAGTCGCTTTCCTCACCCTGAAATTTTAAGCATTACTCATGCCCCCAGCATTGATACAACACAACCAACCTACCAATGGTTAATTAAACTCCTTAAAAAAAGCATACTTACTAATAATCACACAAAAAATACTGTTATCCTTCCTGAAGAGCTCAATAAAGAACTCAGGGAAAAATGTCCTTTTGACTCTTTCGAACGAATCATCTATTTCCCTTTTTTTGATGGGAAATCAAATACCCTTCTAGGCGGTGCCCTCGTTTTTCTTGCCGGACCACTCTCCAAAAAACAAGAACAGCTCCTAAACTTAATCAATAGCCAATATTGCTTCATATGGAAAAATTTAACAAAAAAACCTCCTCTGCTTTGGCGCATCAAAAAAATATTTAAACAAAAAAAATATCAGCTTCTAGGGTTAATAGTCATAATTGCTTTGGTAAACCTTCCCGTTAGACAAACAGTTACGGGTAATGCCTCTGTAGTTCCCATTAATGCAGTACCCATCAATGCTCCTATGGATGGCATTATTCAAAAAATACTCATCAAGAACAACGTGCTTGTTAACACTGGCACACCATTAATCGAAATGAAAGAAATAGAAGTATCCAATCAACTTGAGTTAGCTAAAAAATCATATGACATCGCAATGGAAAAATATCGTCAAACCCAGCAACTAAGTTTCAATGACATAAAAGAACGTTCACGATTGCCACAAATGCAAGCTGAACTCAGTGAAGCAAGAACCAAGCTCTTATATGCAGAAAGAGTTAACAAAGAATTAATGATTAAAGCCCCTATTGGAGGCATTCCCTTAATTGAAGATCGCAATGAATGGCAAGGGAAACCAGTTACAACAGGTGAAAAAATAATGGAAATTGCTCCACCTGATGAGGCACAGTTTAAAATAACACTACCCACCAGTGAACAAATGTTTAATTTATCTGGTTCCAATGTCAAAGTATTTTTAAACTATGATCCACTCCACTCATTTGATGCTAAAATCTCCCATATTGACTACCAAGCAGAATATAACAGTGAATCACAACAGCTTGTTTATGTCATGTATGCCAGCTTAGACCAAAATAAAAGTAAACTACCTTTGCTTGGTTCAGTAGGCACAGCAAAACTATATGGCCCACGTGTAGTCTTTTGGTATGACTTATTAAAAAAACCCATTGCCAACATGAGACAATGGTTTGGATTATAAAATATGAATAACCCACAAAACTCTAATCCGCTACCTAAAATTAAAGCCAACATTAAAATACGTCCTTCAGGTGATAGGCCTGGGCACTGGCTACTTCATGACATCATCAACAATCAATACTATGAAATTGGTGAAAAAGAAAAGTTTATTATTTCAAATTGGCACCTCAGTACTCCAGAAAAAATCATCAAATCTGCTAAAGAACAGCACATAGATATTGATCCTAAAAATATAGATGAAATTTTAGGCCTCCTCAAACAGCATGCTCTACTTAAACTTAGCTCAGGTGAGATTGAAACTTTATCTAAACAAAATATCAAAGAACAAGGGCTAAAAGGATTAGCAAAGCAACATTTATCTATTCGCGTTCCATTATTTCAAAGCGACCCGTTTCTTGATCGGACCTACCCTTATATTAAATGGATCTTTTCTAAAGTTGCGACAGCTTTAATTGTTATACTTTCGCTATTTTCACTTTTTTTATTGCTTCAAAATAGTAATGAAATTTCCACTTCATTACCACAATTACTTGGCTGGCAAGCACCTTTGGTCCTCGCAATACTGTTATTTGTGAATAAAATAATTCATGAGCTGGGGCATGCTTATACGGCTAAACACTATGCTTTAAATGTCCCTAATATGGGAATTGTCTTAATGGCTATGATCCCTATTATGTATACAGACACCTCAAGTTCATGGCAGCTAGACTCCTCCAAAAAAAGACTCGCGATCAGTTTAGGTGGCATACGGTTTGAGTTATATTTTTTAGTTATTTTAACGATTATCTGGTCCTCGTTATCCACTGATAATTTCTTACGAGACGTGATCTTATTTATGATCACTATAAACCTTTTTGCCACATTACTGATCAACCTTAATCCATTAATGAAGTTTGATGGCTACTACGCACTGTCAGACTTTCTTAATGTCAAAAACATGCAGCCTCGAGCCTTAAAATGGTTCTCTTGGTTTATTAATACCAAGCTCTACGCTTTGCCAAAACCAATACCAGAAAACTTAAGCACCAAAGCACAGTTTTGGATGATTTTTTATGGTATGGCAATGATGGTATACAAAATATTTTTATACCTTGGTATTACACTAATGATTTATCAATTCTTTTTTAAAGTATTAGGAATTACCCTCTTCATTCTTGAGCTATACCTTTTATTAATTAAACCTGTTTTTTTATCTTTATATAACGCCTTCAAAGAACGGTCACAACGTACCAGAAAATTACCCCCCATTTTATGGATAAGTTTTGCTCTTATACTTCTACTAACTATACCTTTTCCCCATAGTAAATTACTTCCAGCAACCTACTCTATCAATGTTGAGAAAATTTACACCCCTTTCAATGCAACAGTTGATAACATGAATACTCATAATGGAACTGATGTTGTTAAAAATCAAAAACTAATACAGTTAAAAGCACTCAAAGCTGAATCTGATTTAGCTCAAGTACAAGCAAGAATATTAAGCTTTGTTCAAACACTTAAGCAGATCAGAAAAGATGATGGGTCTTTGGCAAACCGAAAATCAACACAAGCGGCCATGAATTCAGCATTAAAAGAAGAAATGCTTATTAAGCAAAAAATTGCTAACTCCCAAATAAATGCACCAATTAGTGGGAGTATTAGCCAGCAAAACCCTCAGGTTTATTTAGGTAATAGCTTAGCAAAAAATACCTTCATTATGTTAATTAAGAATTCTGAACAACCAGGCATACAAACATGGGTTAACAGTGAAAATCTTAAGTATCTAAAAGAAGGGATGCAACTCAAATTTATTCCTGACTCCCTTTCCTTACCAGGGATTTTGGTGAAACTTGTTAATATTGACAAAAGTGCACTCTATCGTGTTAAGAACCTTAACAGCAAATCACTAGAGCACTTTGCACAACCTATTAGCTACCATCTAAGCAAGTATGGGGGAACAATTGAAACATCAAATCAACAGAAGTATCTATCATTTAATAATGGTGCACTTTATCAACTTAGAATGACCCCTATCTCTGAAAAAGGAATTGATTTCACATTATTCCCTACAACAATTACCGGTGTCGTCGTTTTAAAGACCTCATCAAACCCACTATTAGTCTCTATACTAAAAAACACATATCGTCTTTTACAACGAGAGCTATCATTCTAATTTTCTGCTTCTATTAAAGCAGCACCCTGCATAAATGAACTATTGAGTACATAGTTTTATTAAAACACAGCTCAGGGTAAACTGTGCTTTTCCATTTATTTCTGC
>CAXBFV010000070.1:0-5829 GCA_963974985.1 uncultured Gammaproteobacteria bacterium
AAATGATGTGTAGTCGTTAATGTTTTCACGTTTGGCTTCAGTGAGGGAAATTTTAAAATGTTTACAGGCCATTTTAATGAGCATGTTTTTGAGAGGCGCATACTGGCTATTGGTTAAGTAACCAGATAGTCGTGAAAGAAAATGCTGTGGTAAGCAGTGTTGGAGACACAAAAATAATTTTTCTTTAAGCATAAGTTTTAAGTACCGTTATAGTTATTTGGCGCATTAAACGTTATTTTAGCAGGATTAAGATTTTCTTCATAAGCACTTCATTTTTTTAGTGTGATTGTTGGTTAGGGTAAAGCAATATGAACGTTAGTATTTTTGATTTATATTCCATCGGTATTGGGCCTTCTTCTTCACATACTGTAGGCCCAATGAGAGCTGCCTATCGGTTTGTCAAAACATATTTAAAACAATACGAAAAGGTTGTAACGCGTGTTCATATCGATCTTTATGGGTCATTGGCATTAACAGGGAAAGGGCACAGTACAGATACTGCATGCTTATTGGGATTGAGTGGGCAATTACCAGAAAGAGTTGATCCTGCAGAGGTGGTGCCCTTGGTCCAAAAAACGACAAAAGAAAAAAAGATTGCATTATTTGGTGAGAAAATAATTCCTTTTGATGTGGCGCAAGATATAGAATTTCATTATCACGAAGAGTTGCCTTATCATGCAAATGGTTTGCGACTTAGTTTCTATAATGCTGAAGAGTGCCTATGTCAGGAAGATTATTACTCCGTAGGTGGAGGCTTTATTTTAAGTGGTGGGGAAATTTCACAAGGTGAAAAAGATGAGATTAATTCTGCTGTCAGTGTGCCCTTCCCTTTTGATAAATGGTCTGAGCTAGAATCGCACTGCAAAACGAGTGGTATGAATATTTCAGAAGTGATGATGGTTAATGAGTCTAAAGCTTTAGAGGAAACGTTAGTGAAGAGCAAGGTTCTAGAAATTTGGCAGGTGATGGATCATTCAATTTCCGAAGGGCTGGATAATGACGGAGTGTTGCCCGGTGCTTTAAAAGTTCCAAGACGGGCGCACAAATTATGTCAAAAGTTAGAGCAAGCAGGGGTTTCAGCTTCTGACTTAAATTGGCTGAACGCTTACGCGATTGCGGTTAATGAAGAGAATGCCGCGGGTGGAAGAGTGGTGACAGCACCTACGAATGGTGCAGCTGGCATTATCCCAGCAGTACTTAAGTATTATTTATCTACCGCCCCCAGAGCAAAAGACAGTCATGTGATTGATTATTTATTAGTGACTGCAGCAATTGGTATTCTTTTTAAAAAAGGTGCCTCAATTTCTGCTGCAGAAGTGGGTTGTCAAGGTGAGGTTGGGGTCGCGTGTTCAATGGCTGCTGCAGGATTGTGTGCACTTTTTGGGGGTACAATAGAACAAATTGGCAATGCTGCTGAAATGGGTATGGAGCATAATTTAGGACTAACCTGTGATCCAATTGGAGGGTTGGTGCAAATTCCATGTATTGAGAGAAATGCAATGGGAGCGGTACAAGCTGTCAATGCTGCAAAGCTCGCTTTGTTGGGAGATGGGAAACACCAAATTTCATTAGACACTGTGATTGCAACGATGAAACAAACGGGTGCGGACATGTCTAAAAAATATAAGGAGACCGCGTTAGGAGGTCTTGCGGTTAATTTACCGGCCTGCTGATGTCGCTTTTCTTATCTCTTATGAATTGAAAAATACCCCTCATCAAATTGCCTTGGGTTGTGTAAAGAATTTTTATCTAGATGAATGTTGGGTATACTGACCATAGTTATTCTGGGTGAGATGCTTTTGTGGTTAAAAATATATTTAAAATAACGGTTATAACCGGTTTAGTTGGGATTTTGGCAGGATGTGGTAGTACCTTTCGTGATCGAGAGTTTGACTATGCGCGTCAAAATGTAAATTTGCGTCCAGCTTTGGTTGTTCCTAAAAATGTTTCTGAAAACCCTGATATTTCATCCGTTTTACCGATTCAAGGTGGTGAAGAAAACTATAAGCCTGAGAAGCCTGAAACGGTGAAGTCACATATGACGCCGCCTGATTTCCAAACAAGTTATAGTCTAGATTTACTTGAAGCCAAGGCAATAGAAGCTAAGCCTGTGGAAGTAGATTTACAATTTAGCCAAAAAAATGCAGGTCTCATGACAGTATTTGAACCACAGGGCGAGACTTGGAAATTAGTTATGGCGGCATTGCCTAAGATTAATGGTTTTGTGATGGGAGATCAGAATCAGACTGCGGGCACAGTCGCGTTGATGGACACTAAAACTCAAAAACATTATTTGTTATATTTATCACAAAAAGAGAAAGATACGCAGATTACAGTTTTTACGATGAAAAACCAGGTTGCGACAGATCTTGTGGCAGCAAATTTATTGGAGTCGCTTAAATCACAACTTACACAAGAAACAGTATTGGCTACAGGTGCTGGAAACACTTCAGAACATGAAATAAATGAAGTGAAAAACAGCCATATTCAAATAGATAAATCCAAACAAAAAGCTGTTTTAGTAATTGATCAGAAATTAGATGTGGCGTGGCCAAGAGTTATGGACGCAATTAAGAAAGCGGGCCTAGTGATTGATGATGAACATAAGACTAAAGGTTTCTTGTTTGTCAGAGATAAAGCGCAAACATCCGGCTATGACTATACGGTCTATGTATATGATTATGAAACGGGTGGTAAATTATTTGGGGATTGGGGTAATTGGAAAAACTTCTTTAAATCCAAGGAATTAGAGCAGACACATATAAATATATTTAATGAAAATGGGCAACGCATGCCACTTTCAAAAACTAAAACATTATTGTCTGATATTCAGCGTCACTTATAGTCGAGGATAGATATGGAAAAGCAAGCATTATTGCATGAAGGAAAAGCTAAATCTGTTTATCATACGGATGATCCCGATTTATTTATCATGCATTATCGAGATGATGCCACCGCATTTAATGGTGTTAAAAAAGAAGCATTGGCGTCTAAGGGTGCGGTGAATAATCGCTTTAATGCCTTTATTATGGAGAAGCTAGAGTTAGCAGGAATCCCAACACATTTTGTGAAATGTTTGAATGATGAGGACTCTCTGGTGCGCTCACTTGATATGATCCCTGTTGAATGCGTGGTGCGTAATTATGCCGCAGGTAGTATTTGTAAGCGCCTTGGACTTGAAAAAGGCTATCATTTTCCCACACCTGTATTCGAATTTTTTTACAAGGATGATGGCTTAGGTGATCCAATGATTAATACATCACATATTGAGGTGTTTAATTGGGCGAGTCGGTCCGAAATTGAAGAAATGAAATCATTGACGTTTAAAGTGAATGATTGTTTATCCGCACTTTTTGCTGAAGCGGGCATCACACTTGTTGATTACAAATTAGAGTTTGGTCGTCATAAAGGGCAGGTCGTGTTAGGGGATGAGTTTACGCCAGATGGTTGTCGTTTATGGGATACTGAAACTCAAAAGGTGTTAGATAAAGATCGTTTTCGTCAAGACCTTGGGAATGTCATTGAAGCCTATATTGAGGTTGCTGAAAGAATTGGCGTTTATGGTCAAAAATCATAACCAGTTTTTAAGTTTTATTTTGCTTCTTCTGATCAGCCCATTGGGTTGGTCTTGGACAGGGAGTGTGATAGAGAAAAGACCTATTCCTAAAATGGGTGAATATATTCAATATCAGTTTCTTGAACCCAAGCATTTTCCGGTAACCGTTAATGTTGTTTTATTAGAGGCAAAAAAATATTCAGCTTCTTTATTTGTACAACAGAAAAAAGAGGTGAAATCTCTGATGATGTTGAGCGTGGATAAAAAGGCAAAGGTTGCCATTAATGGTGGTTTTTATCGAGAGAACTTTTTACCAAATGGTTTGCTTATTGTTAAAGGGAAAAGAGTCAGTCGCTTTGTCTCTAATCGATTATTGGCAGCATTGGTGCAAGTAGATAAAAATGGTGCTATTCAGCTTTTAAAAAAATCGCAGTCCTACGAAAAGACGAATAGTGTTTTTCAGGCGGGTCCTATTTTGTTAGAAGGGCAGAATGTCTATAACAATGGCTCAGATACATTAAGACAGAGAAGTGTCATTGTTGAGTTTAAAAGTGGTGTTATTGGTTTGCTGAGCTTTTCTCCTGTGCCGATGAGAGCGGCTGCGATATTGGTGAAAAAAATATCAGATATACTTAAAATGCCTGTGAAATTAGCCGTTAACCTTGATGGCGGTGTGGCGTCATCTTTTGTTGTTAACTTCATGCAGAGGCCTGTGATTGTGCCCGAACGCGAAGATGTCAAAATGGCATTACTCTTTAATGCCAAAGAGGGATAATTCAATAATATGAACTGGCTGATTCTTTTTGGTGTGGTTTTACTTTGGGCATCTGCGTTTATTGGGATTAAAGTTGGGTTGGATAGTTTTTCGCCTGGGGCGTTGGCGCTTTTTCGCTATTTAATTGCATCTCTGTTTATTTTAATTTTTTACCTTCGTCAGAAAACAAAAAAGATGCCAACCTTTAAAGAGTTTTTGCTTTTATTTTTGTGTGGCGTAACGGGTCTTGCAATTTATAATGTTGCCCTAAATTATGCTGAGATCCATGTTTCTCCTGCCATTTCAAGTTTTGTGATTAGTATGATGCCCGTGTGTGCTTTGTTAATTGGCGTGCTTGCTTTTGGGGATAAGGTCTATCGATTTTCTCAGATTTGTATTGCTATTTGTATTCTTGGGGTCGTTATTATATTTGCTTCAGACCTTCATTATGGAAAGGACTCTCATGCCTCAATATTAGGGTTTGTAGCACTTCTCTTGGCAATTATAGGTGCCGCAATATACAGCAACGTACAGCGCGTGTTAATAAAAAAGGGCTTTAAACCTTTAGAGATGACAGCATGGTCAATTTGGCTGGGGACACTCAGTATGCTTTTTTTCTTGCCAGAAACTATTACTCAAGTTGCGCATGCGGATTGGCAAGATGTTGGGGTGGTTATTTATTTAGGTATATTTCCTGCAGCCATTGCTTATGTGGGTTATGGTTATGCCATTAGCCGTTTACCTTTTACTAAGGTGATGACCGCTTTGTATTTTAGTCCATTACTGGTGACATTATTGCAATGGATGATTTTAGGCGACCTTCCCTATGGATTAACTTTCTTTGGAGGGCTTGTAAGTGTTGTGGGGGCATTAATGTTGGTCCGACAAAAAAGACAATAAAAAAGAATCAAAAAGTTAAAAGACCTCTTTGACGTATTGCAGTTGGGCAATGCAAAGGCATGATTAAAATTTTGAGGTGATTGATGTATAGTTATGGTGTGTTTATTGGACGTTTTCAGCCCTTTCACGTGGGGCATTTGCATAATATAGCCATAGGCCTTGAGTCCTGTGAAAAACTCATTATTTTGATTGGTTCAGCCTTTAGAGCGAGAACCATTAAAAATCCTTTCACTTTTGCTGAACGAAAACAAATGATTTTGGCCGATCTTATGGCGGTTAATCCAGATTGGCGGGACCGTATTATTGTTGAGCCGGTATCAGATTGGTTTTATGATGAGCAGGCTTGGATTGATGAGGTGAGGTCAAGGGTAGAAAAGCATGCAGCAGAGTCTTCAGTGGCGATTGTGGGACATGAAAAAGATGCCTCAAGTTATTACCTTCATTGTTTCAAAAACTGGGGCTTTGTAGAGGTGAGTAATTTTAAAGAATATAATGCCACGGAGTTTCGTGAGGCGATGTTTCATTCTCAAAAGTTATTAACCAAGGACTATCTGGTTAATGTGGGAGAAGAAAGCAAAAATACCAGTTATCACTTTTTAAGTGACTTTATGAAAGGTAA
>CAXBFV010000071.1:0-5824 GCA_963974985.1 uncultured Gammaproteobacteria bacterium
ATTATACACGCGACATGAATTATTTGACAGTTTTCTTTTATTGCCTTTTGAAAACGTTAGAAATTGAGATTAGGGTTTGATGTGTGCTAGAATCACGCGATTAAATTTACATTTATGTCATTTAAATTATATAGGTTCTAGCCCATGTCTGAAATACAAAAAAATTATACCCCCCAAGAAATTGAACAAAAGTGGTATCAACACTGGGAAGATAATGGTCACTTCAAGTGCGGTAATAGCAATGGTCCAACCTACACGATTATGCTGCCACCACCAAATGTTACCGGTACCCTCCATATGGGGCATGGCTTTCAGCATACCCTAATGGATGTGTTGACCCGCTACCACCGGATGAAAGGAATGGACACACTTTGGCAGCCGGGCACAGATCATGCTGGTATCGCGACACAAATGGTTGTGGAGCGTCAGTTAGCTGCCCAAGACCAAACCCGTAAAGAATTGGGTCGTGAAAATTTTGTTGAAAAAATTTGGGAATGGAAAGAAAAATCTGGCGGTAATATTGCCGATCAAATGCGTCGTTTGGGCGATTCAGTGGATTGGGACCGTGAACGTTTTACCATGGACGAAGGGCTTTCAAATGCTGTACAGGAACAATTCGTTCAGCTTTATAATGAAGGCTTGATTTATCGAGGCACACGTCTAGTAAATTGGGATCCTGTCTTGCAAACAGCTGTGTCAGACCTAGAAGTGCTTTCAGAAGAGAAGCAAGGTTCACTGTGGCATTTTCATTATCCTCTAGCCGATGGCTCCGGACAATTAACCATTGCAACCACGCGTCCTGAAACCATGTTGGGTGATAGTGCGGTGGCCGTACATCCAGAAGATAAACGCTACCAGCATTTGATTGGCCAAAAAATTGCATTGCCGCTGACGGATCGCGAGGTTCCTATTATTGCGGATGATTATGTGGATCAAGAGTTTGGAACGGGTTGTGTGAAAATTACGCCGGCCCATGATTTCAATGATTATGAAATGGGTCAACGCCATGACCTACCTATGATCAATATTTTAACCCGTGATGCCAAAATTAATGAGAAAGGACCTGAAGCTTATCAAGGTCTGGATCGTTTCCAAGCACGTAAGCAAATCATTAAAGATATGGAAGCCTTGGGTCTTTTAGAGAAAATTGAACCGCATACGCTTAAAATCCCAACCGGTGATCGTACCGGTACGGTGATTGAACCTTTCTTAACTGAACAGTGGTTCATGAAAATGAAAGAACTTGCCCAGCCTGCGATTGAAGCGGTTGAAAGTGGGAAGGTTCGCTTTATCCCAGACAATTGGAAAAATACTTATTTTAGTTGGATGCGTGATATTCAAGATTGGTGTATTTCACGTCAATTATGGTGGGGGCATCGGATTCCTGCTTGGTATGATAAAGAGGGTAAAATTTATGTGGGGCGTAATGAAGCAGATGTGCGTGCACAACATGGTTTGGATGATGCCTTTCCTCTGCGACAAGATGAAGATGTATTTGATACCTGGTTCTCATCAGCGCTTTGGCCTTTTTCAACCTTAGGCTGGCCTGAAAAAACACCTGAACTTGAGAAATATTATCCAGGGTCAGTATTGGTTACCGGATTTGATATTATCTTTTTTTGGGTTGCACGCATGATGACCATGGGCATTAAGTTTATGGGAGATGTCCCCTTCAAAGAGATTTATATTACGGGTTTGATTCGTGATGCCGAAGGTCAAAAAATGTCGAAGTCTAAAGGAAATGTCTTAGACCCTGTGGATTTAATCGATGGCATCAGTTTAGAGGCCTTATTAGAAAAACGTACTGCAGGCTTGATGCAGCCGCAAATGAAAGCAAGAATAGAAAAGCAAACGCGCAAGCACTTTCCAGAAGGGATTGAAGCTCACGGAACGGATGCTTTGCGCTTTACCTTTGCAGCCCTTGCCTCGACCAGTCGTGATATTTGTTTTGATGTTTCACGTATGGAAGGTTATCGGAATTTCTGTAATAAGCTTTGGAATGCTTCTCGCTTTGTGATGATGAATATGGAAGGTTATGATGCTTCCGCACCTAAAAGTTTTGGCATGGCAGAGAAATGGATTTGGTCTGAGTTTAATCAAACTGTTGCCGCAGTCGAAAAGCATATGGCGCAATATCGTTTTGATTTGGTGGCACAAGATATTTATGAGTTTGTCTGGGATACCTATTGTAGCTGGTATGTGGAGTTTGCTAAAAGTGCATTGGAGACGGATGATGAGACATTAAAGCAAGGCATTCAACATACTTTAATTTCTGTATTGGAAAAAATATTAGTTTTGGCGCATCCGATTATTCCTTTCATTACAGAAGAGATTTATCAGCAGGTGCGTGTTTATACAGCTAATAGTGCTGAGTCAATCATGCAACTGTCTTATCCAGAAGTGGATGCGGCTTTAGAAGATCAGGATGCCTTGACACAAGTGGCTTGGTTGAAAGGTGTGATCACTGGTATTCGTACCATACGTTCTGAAATGAATATCAAACCAAGTGCAAAAATCCCTTTACTCTTGAAGTATGCGAGTGAGCTTGATGTGACATATTTAAGCGGCATGCGGGCTATTATTCAAAATATGACACGTGTAAATGCAATAACTGTTCTATCAGAGACGGACAGACTTCCTGCAACAGCGGTGAGTATAGTTGGAAAATTAGAACTTCATATTCCGCTTGAAGGGCTTATTGATGTAGAGGCAGAAAAAATTCGATTAAATAAGGAAAGCGAAAAGCTAGATAAAGAGCTTTCTCGAATCTTGGGTAAACTTTCCAATGAACGATTTGTGGCTAATGCGCCTGAAGACGTTGTGGCAAAAGAAAAGGCTAAGTGTGTAGAGCTTCAGGATAAGAAAGAAAAGCTTGCGGTGCAGCTTGATAAAATTACAGCGACTACGGTGTAAAAATTATGATTGAAGCAAAAGAATTTAATTCTCGCGTTGAAGAAGTTTGGCCACGAGCGTGGGACATGCATCCTGAAGAAAATGAAAAAGCATTTTATATTGAGCGGATTAAACAGTTATTAAAAGAAAAAGATGCCTGTTTAATTGCCCATTATTATGTAGATCCTGATATTCAGGCGCTTGCGGAAGAAACAGGTGGCAGGGTTGCGGATTCTTTGGAAATGGCTAAGTTTGGTGCCACGCATCCTGCTAAGACATTGATTGTTGCAGGCGTGCGTTTTATGGGCGAAACTGCAAAAATATTAAGTCCTGAAAAAAGAGTGTTGATGCCGACGCTTAAAGCTGAGTGTTCTTTGGATGTCAGTTGTCAGGAAGCAGAATTTAAAGCCTTTATTGCAGAGCATCCAGATCGTAAAGTTGTGGTGTATGCAAATACTTCAGCGGCGATTAAAGCGTGTTCGGATTGGGTGGTGACCTCTTCTATTGCATTAGATGTGGTAGATTATCTTGATAGCGAAGGTGAGAAGATTTTATGGGCACCAGATAAGTATTTGGGTCGTTATATTGAGAAACAAACGGGTGCCGATATGGTGCATTGGAATGGCGCCTGTATTGTACATGAAGAGTTTAAAGCCAAGGCATTATTTGACCTGAAAAGTGAATATCCTGATGCGGCTATTTTAGTACATCCTGAATCGCCTGAAGATGTGGTGGCATTGGCTGATGTGGCGGGCTCAACGTCCCAGCTTTTAAATGCAGCGAAAGAGATGCCAAATAAGCATTTTATCGTGGCCACAGATAAGGGTATTTTTTATAAGATGCAGCAGACTTGTCCTGACAAGACCTTTATTGAAGCGCCTACTTCTGGCAATGGCGCGACTTGTAAGAGTTGTGCACACTGTCCTTGGATGGCGATGAATGGATTGAAAAACTTGTTGGCGGTATTGGAAGGTGAGTCAACTGAAAATGAAATTCAGGTCCCTGAAGATATTCGTCAAAAAGCATTGGTACCTTTAAATAGAATGGTTAATTTTCAGAAAGGAAATCTATAATGTCTGTCAATCACTTAGGTGTAGAAATGATTGAAGCCGTTCCGCATACGGTAGTGCATCAAATGGTTGTAAATGCTTTGCTAGAGGATGTGGGTAAGGGTGATATTACAGCGCAATTAATTTCTGAAAGTCAGCGGTTCTCTGTGCGGGTAATCACACGAGAAGACATGGTGGTATGCGGGTGTGATTGGGTGAATGAAGTATTTTATCAAGTTGACCCAGAAGTCAAAATATTTTGGCAGGTGAAAGATGGCGATGTCGTTAAAAAAGAGAGTGTATTATTTGAAGCGGAAGGGTGCTCAAGAAGTATTCTGACTGCAGAGCGCGCGGCCCTTAACTTTTTGCAAATGCTTTCAGGAACGGCGACCTTAACCCATCAATACGTTGAGGCAATCAAGCATACCAAGGCAAAAATATTAGATACGCGAAAAACCATTCCTGGATTTCGTTTAGCACAAAAATATGCTGTGCGTTGTGGTGGGGGTGAAAATCATCGCATTGGCTTATTTGATGCATTTCTAATTAAAGAAAACCATATTGAAGCAGTAGGCTCCATCACTCAAGCAATATTAAAAGCGCATGAAATTGCCCCAGATAAAATGGTGGAAGTTGAAGTCGAAAACTTTGTAGAGCTAAAAGTAGCTTTGGCTGCAGGGGCGGATGTGATTATGTTAGACAACTTCAGCAATGCGGAAAAAGTAAAAGCTGTTAAAATCGTAGCCGGTAAAGCTTTGATCGAGGCTTCAGGCAATGTGGAGCTAGCCTCTATTTCTGAAATTGCTGAGACAGGCGTGGATTATATTTCTTCAGGCGCGTTGACGAAAAATATACAGGCTATTGATCTGTCTATGCGTTTTGTTTAGAGGCTAGATTTTTATTTTTTAAAGACCACTTTTCCAATAAGCCTTAATGCTATGCACCACTTTTTCAGGCATAGCGATATAGTCTAGTTTTTTTGCCATGGCTGATGGTTCTTTTTGATAGGCCCAAGTGAAGAAATTGAGGATGGCTTCATTCATTTTCTTAGGATTGTTTTTAGGGATGAAAATAAAGGTTGAAGCATTAATAGGCCAACTGTTTGCGCCAGGTTGATCAGTCAGGATAAGTTCATAATCCTTATCTGCGCGCCACTGGGCATACTCTGCAGCAGAGGCAAAAGTTTCAAGAGAGGGGGCGACCGCTTTGCCATCAGCATTAATAAGTTTAACCGTGGAGAGGCCTTTTTTGGCATAGGCGAATTCTACGTAACCAATACTGTTGGGTAGATTTTGAACCTGTGCCGCAACGCCGGCATTGCCCTTAGCACCCACACCATTTCCTGGCCATTTCAAAGTGGTGTTGACACCCACCTGTTCTTTCCAGACGCTGCTCATTTTAGCTAAATAGTTAGCAAAGTTATAAGTGGTGCCCGAACCGTCTGCACGATGAATACTGATAATCATGCTGTTAGGGAGCTTGACGCCTGGATTAAGTTTTTGAATGGCTGGGTTATTCCAGTGGGTGATTTTGCCGAGGTAAATATCTGCTAATGCTTTTCCAGAAAGGGTGAGTTGGTTGTTGCTAATACCTTTGATATTGACAACAGGCACAATGCCACCAACGATGGCAGGGAATTGGATTAAGTCATGCTTTTTGAGTTCAGCAGATGTTAATGGTTGGTCTGATGCGGCAAAATCAACGGTATGGTTGAATATTTGGCGCTGTCCGCCTCCTGAACCAATCGGTTGGTAATTTACCTGGATATTTGTTTTTTCGTAGTAAGCATTAGTCCATTTTGACATGACCGGGTAAATAAAGCTGGAGCCTGCACCCATGATTTTCGTCACTTTATCGGTATTTTTAGTGTTTTTATTATCGGA
>CAXBFV010000072.1:0-5805 GCA_963974985.1 uncultured Gammaproteobacteria bacterium
TGTTGCAGGTCCTTTGGGTAAAGGTGTTTCTGGGGTAATTGCGGGTAAGATTGCAAGTGTAGCTGGTAGGCAAGTGGCAACAATAGGTGCTGAGGCTGAGGCTGGTGCTGGTGCTGGTGCGCTATCTATTCCAGATGAGAATGCAGAGAGCTTTATGAGTGGAGAAGGTAGGCCTCTTTTAGGAGGTCAAAAATCTTCTGCGCAGCCAAATTATGGTTTGGAAGATGATACTGATCAGCGCGCGTTTCCAAGTCAAGTTTCCAGAGTTAATTATGACCCTGACGGTGCAGCTACAGCTGATGGGAGGCCAAGACCTGGTGAAGGAAGCGATCCTTCTGCCGTAGTCAATAATAGTTTTGATGGGGGGCTAGCTGAAACAGGAGATGCTTCAGTAACAGTTCCGTATTTTGAAGGCATTATTTCTAAACGCCCAATTCCTGAGGAGGAAATAGGAGGAATGATTTCAAAGCTTTATGAACGCTTACACAGTATTGTATATAATGAAAGTTCGCCATTTTTAAATCGTCTTAATCGATATAATCTGGCTATGAATAATGAGAGAGATAAAATGCTGTTTGATAGAGGGCTTAATTCTGAAGCAGAATTGCAGAATGGAGGTAAGTTTGAGGCTATAAAAGCACAAGTAGAAAAATTAAAAGTGCAGGTTTCTAACAGACCTAAATCTGGGTTAGGGGGTTATAAAAATCCAAATACTGAGTTTGTAAATAAAGCTCATTATGTTGGGGCGGCTGCAGCGGCCGGAGGATTAATTGGTTTTGCTGTAGGAGGAGCTTACTACTCACAACATATAGATTAGGGTGTAAGATAGTATCCCTAATTTACCAGAGTCTCAATTTAAGGTTTAAGAGCTTTAAATATGGGCTCTACCGCAACAAATGTGGGGTCTTTAAACCACTGCTAAAGCTGACCTTGTCAGGTATTTTCCATAACCTTCGGTATCTAAAAAAAGGCGTCTAAATAAGCTGTTTTCATCGAATATTCCGTAACATCTGCGCTTAACAACTTTGATTTTATTTTATACTACAATTGGTATAATTCGTTTATTTTTAATATAGATATGTTGAGTTACTTTGAATATTTATAGTTTTTGAGCTAGGTTTATTTTGTGTTTTGTGTTTTGTGTTTTGTGTTTTGTGTTTTGTGTTTTGTGTTTTTTAGGTGGGTGGGATGAAGAGAATATTAATTGTAGATGATGATCAAGATCTGGCTCATTCCATTCAGAGGGCTCTTGTTAGGCGAAAATATGCTGTGACCTGTTTTACGACATTAAAATCTTTTAAGCAATACCTGGATAAAGACTCTGGTGGTGATTTAGTTTTACTAGATATAGATTTACCAGATGGTGACGGCTTAGAGTTTTTAAGTAAGGGTATTGAGCGTAATAGGAGGAGTATTCCAGTTATTTTATTAACCGGTGAAAATTCACTTGAAACAGAAGTGTTAGGTTTAACAAGCGGCGCTGAGGATTATATTTCCAAGCCCGTTAATTTAATGAAGCTAATTGCCCGGATTGAAGTGGTGATGAGGCGTGTTAAATATGGCCCATCATCAATAGATCAATCTTTTGAGTTCCAGGGCTGGAGGCTTGATACCACAAAACGTCAATTATCTAACCCAAGTGGTGCATTGGTGAATCTCAGTAAAAATCAATATAATTTGCTACTGGCTTTTTTAAAGTCGCCGAACAAAACTTTTTCTAGAGAAGCGCTCTATGAGAGTACCTTTACTAATTTAAGCCCTTTTAGTGGTAGAGCTATTGACCTGCAAGTGTCCCGTTTGCGTCGTATTTTAACTGGGCTAGATGTCATTCAGACGATAAGAGGGCAAGGGTATTTATTTTTTATTTAATTCAAGTAACGGTCGGTATTGGTTGAGATAGGGCGTTTTTTATATAGCGTGGATCTTTGTATCAAACATGTATTCTATCACTTTAAGTTGCTTCATTTCTGTGTCTGTTTTATCTCTTCAGTGAAAGTTGTGTTTTAATATTTGCAGATTTGTTTGAATTTCGTGTTTCATATACCTTTTATGCCATATGAAAAGGGTTTCACTATGAAGAAAAGATTAATTTCAGCACTATTTCCACTTGTTGTAGTAGGTGCCTATGCAGGTGTTGCACCAAAAAATATAACGTTAGGAAATGATATTTTCAATGTGCCTGCTGTTCAGCAGTTTATTAAAGCTAATCCAAAATTAGAGAAAGCTTATAAGTTGGGAGTGAACTCTGGGAGCAAGACGCTTTATCAAGATTTGACGCCTTTAATTAACGGTATTTTAACAGGTTATGAAGGATTAAATTATAATTGGAACTGTGACGTTCTTAATACTTCAGACTTGAATAAGCCAGGGACAGTTAAGCACTATACCTTAAGCTGTTCTGGAAGCTGGCCTAGTCAACTATCATCATTGACATCAGGTAAAAATATTACCAACCTTAAAGTGAATGTTGTGACAGCGGGCTATGATCCACAAAAGTCTACAGTTGGGTTTACGCCACTGGTCGCAGCAGACTCACCTAGTGAAAATTGCAATAGTGGGAGCTACTGTCAAGAAACGCTTTTGACACAAGTAAATGATTACAATAATAAGTCTGCAGCGGCGACTAAAGTTTTGGCCGCAATCAATGGTAGTTATTTTTATATCAATAATGCTTCTCGTGGAGTTAAGGCACCGTTCTGGGACTCAAACTGTTTGCGTAAGCCTTTTGATGTTTTATTTGGTAATCCTAAACCTATAATTAATACAGCGTTTATTGGAGATGGACTAACCATCATTGATGGGCAAACTTATTCAAATAATTGTGCAACATTTGATAACCCTTTACTTAAATGGGCAGATAATGGTTCACCTGATCGCGCAACTTTTTTGATGGGCTCTAGTGGTCCAGTTATTCAGGATGTTGCTTCTGGAGCAAATCCATCAGTTGATGGTGTTAAATATGCCATAGGCTCAGGTCCTATGCTTATGCAAAATGGTAATTATGATAACGACTGGCAAGCAATTCCTTCAACCTTTGAATACTCAGCCAATACTTCAGTTGCTGTGGCAACGCGCCCATCAGAAATGAATAACCATAAATACACAGTATTTTTTACTGTTGATGGTAATGATAAATCTAATGGCATGTTTTCATTTGAGATGGCAAATTTGTTTAAATATATATTAACCAGCAAACTAGGCTCTTCTAGGTTTGAGGTTCAGTCTATGATGAGCATGGATCAGGGTGGCTCTACGACAATGGTAACTTGCCAAGATGGTGAAAATTGTCAGAAATCAAGCTCGGCAAATGGTTCTGGTGGAAGCTCGCGTGCCATTTTTAATGGATTGGCGATCACACAGTAAATTGTCTGGGTTTGCCACCACAGATGTTAAGTTGGAGTGATTTTTTTAAAAGAAAGTTATTTCTTCTAAGGAATTTGTTTCTACATTTACCACAATCGAAGCCATCTTTATTAGATTAAGGGTGGCTTATTTATTTTTTGGCTCAGCGAACACTCATTACTCTAATTTTGCAGAAGGTTTTTTGACGGGTCATTTTCCCCTTTTAGAAAATATTTCAAAAACTAGGATTGGGTCATCATATTTCCACTATAATTAATGCTAATATAATTGCTAATTATCTGATCTTGGAAAGCTATATGACCAAATTAAATGACTGGCTCAAGCTTACTCTATTTCTATTGGCGTTATATCTTGTATTTGCGGGCTATTATGCATTGATACATACGCAGTTATTAATCCCAAGATTTGAGAATCAAAACCAAATTCAGACTGAAATACATACTCTGTTAATAAATATAGAAAAGTCTGAGCCTATAGCGTCTAAAAAAATATTAGATGGTTTTAAGAACGCCCATATACGTTATGATTCTGTGGATTTAAAACTAAGCATTTCACCTAAGCCAATGTGGAAAGAATCCTTTAAATATTCAAAATATTTTAATAATCAGCAGGCAGCTCGGGAAGTGAAACTTATCCCGATTTCAGCGTCATTTGAATTAAAAAATGGCAGTTGGTTGAATCTAAAATCACGTTATCAGGGCAAGCATAATAATATCATTTCAGCGACTTTTATTGTTGCCAGTATTTTGATTCTAATGCTGGTCTTTTATTTATGGCTTGCAGGCACTTTTTATATGTCTATTAAGCAGATTGATGCCATGGCCTCTGGTCTCCAGTCAAATCTTCGTACAAAATTAAACTCACGATTAGGGGTTTCAATTGTTAATAAAACATTGATTTCCATACAAAATTTACAGCGTTATATGGTGAGTCTCATTAATCAAAGATCTTATATTATTGGGGCGATTTCACATGACCTCAGGAAACCATTGGCTGTGCTGGAAATCATGTTGGATGAAGTTGAGTCTGAGGAATTAAAAGCAAAAATGTCAGCTAAAATTTCTGACATGAAAGAAATGATTGTCCCATTGCTTAACTATAGCCAAGAAGATGTATATCGAGAGAAAAAGGTCTTAATTGAACTGGTGTCACTGCTGTGGGGTATTAGCGATGATTTTGTGGATCAAGGCTGTGCGCTGAATGATGAAATAGGCCCTGATACTATTCAAATAGTAGGTGCCTCACATGGACTTAAACGCTGTTTTGAAAATGTACTCTCTAATGCTTTTAAATATGGCAGTGAAGCGACATTAAAAGTTTTAATAGAGAAGGGCGAAGCGGTGATTTATGTCACTGATAACGGTCCTGGAGTAGATAAGGATTATTTAAATTAGATTACCTTTAGAGGGTAAGGTTTTATGATGAAGCAGTATAAGTCTATGGTAATTATTTTGGTCATTCTTGCTTTGTTTTTTTGCCAGTTAGTGGGCATTGGTTCTTTCATAAGACATGCTTATTCTTTTATTTTAAATTCAAGCACTTTGCCGGGAGAGACGGATACCGCTTTTTTATTCTATGTCGTTTTTTTTATGTTGCCTTCATCCCTTATCTTGGTGCCATTTCTGGGTGCTTTATCCGATCAAAAAGGCATATTTTGGTTGCTTCTTTTAACCAGCTTTAGTGGTTTGGTTGGGTTTACTATACTTCAGTTTACAAGCATGGAGGGAGCATTCTGGGTATCCATTGGTTTTTTCATGGTCTCAATAAACTTAGCTGGTTCGGGGTTATTATATGCTTTGCTGTTCAAGCTTTTTCCTCCTGAGAAACAGCTTAAGTATATTGTCTATATAGCCATTATCACGCTGGTGGCTGTGGCGCTGCCGATTAATAGTTTCAATGTGATTTTGATTACATCATTACTCTCAATTCTGTCTTGTGATATTAACGGGTAGTTATAATCTGATTTTGGCCAAAATTGCGCCTTGGCTTGAGGTGACCTCACTCCGAACGGAGGGGTTGGTTGTCTTATTATATATGGCGGGGCTATTAGTTTTTCTGGGGCTTTATTCTATTTGGCCAAAGTTCAATTATTTTATGGTCGGAGCCATATTCCTATTGGTGAGCTATGTATTGATGTTTATGAATAGCAGTGAGGCCGCCGTCTTTACCAGCATCGTATTGCAATACTTGGGTCAAGGGATTGTGCTAGCCATAGCTTTTGTTGGATTAGGGCTTTCATGTTCACGCAAAGATATTGGCATGCTTATGGGATTGACGACTTTGCTTTACCTTTTGATACCCTCTTTTTTAGGGCTTTTAAATATTTATTTTATAGAGGCTTTTAGTGAGGCAAGCTATTTGGCTCTGCTTGCCTGTATGGTGATGGTAGTAGGAGTAATGTGGCTTTTTAAAAGAGCTACAAATAAGCTTAACAATATTATA